>JAIXOW010000442.1 GCA_027486615.1 Oxalobacteraceae bacterium
AACAAAGCTGGACCTGAAACAACGAAAGTACCTTCAACAGATTTTCCACCTAAACGTGATAAATCGGGTGTGGCTGCCGCGTGTGTTTGATAAACCTTACCTTTATAGCCACGCTCTACCAAACCTAATTGAGGCATTGCAGCTCCAGAACCAGAAGCGACTACGAGGATGGCGTTTGGGTTAGCGGAAGTTAACTTGATTGCTTGTGGTGTCACGCTTGTATCAGTACGTGCAAAGCGTTCAATGCCTACTAATTTAATGCCAGCTTTATCAAGTTCAGGGCTGATAGCATCTAACCATTGCTGGCCATATGCATCGGTGTAGCCCAAGAAACCAACGGATTTCACACCTTGTTTTTTCATGTGCTCAACTAAAGCATGGGCCATTACACTGTTTGATTGAGCTAAACGAAATAACCACTTGTCTTTACCAGGCGGCAAACCAACGGGTGAGCCAGCAACTTGAGTAGTACCGGCTTCAGAAGTAATTTCAGTCATAGCAGCGGCAACTGCTGTGATAGATGAGCCATAGATAACGTCAACTTTGTCTTCTTTTACAAAGCGTCGAGCATTAGAAGAACCTTTACCTGGATCAGTTGCATCGTCTAAAACTATCAAGGTGATTTTTTCACCAGCAATGGTTTTCGGAAAAAGCTGAAGTTGCTTTTGCATCGGTATACCAAGACCAGAGCCTGGACCTGTCAGTGAGAGGCTGACACCAATTTTGATGTCGGCTAATGCATTGGTGCTTGTCAAAGCTGTGAAAGCTAAAGCTAGCAGGGTTTTTTTATTTTTCATAATCGTCTCCTCGATGGGTTATTTCTAGCTAAGGGAAAAAATGACAGCAAAAAAATGTGAGTGAGTTAACTGCAAAGCTCTTTGATGTCGGGGGGGATAGGAATAGCTTTGATGCGATTGACATCTTCTGGGTGTTTTATACAAAAAGCACGCACTTCAGTTCCTTCACAAATTATGGTGTCGCCGCGCATCACTACGTGTTTATGGATGAATGTTTTTTCGCGCCACTCTTCTACATTTGTATGTATCTGTAGCGTTTCTCCATAAGTGGCGGGACGACTGAACTTAGTGTTAATTTCCAATAGCGGTGTGCCAATGATGCCGGTAGTTTTTACTAATTCACGCCAAGGTTGAACACCACATTTGATAAAGAAGTTGAGTGATGAAGCATCCATCCATTTTGAAAAATTAGGAAAAAATACGATGCCAGCGGGGTCACAATCGCCGAACATGACTTCTACTTCATACACAATTGTTTTACTCATTTCTTTCTTTCATTGATTTAATCTGGAGCCATACTCACGTATTAGGATTTTCAATTAGCAAGGCAATACCCTGACCACCACCTACGCAAGCACTTGAAATGCCATAGCGCTTGCCACTGCGTGCTAATTCACGTGCAAGAGTGATGGTGAGTCGAACTCCCGTTGCGGCCAAGGGGTGACCCAAAGCGATGGCACCGCCATTTACATTTAGCAAGCTTAGATCGAGATCAAGTTCACGACCTACAGCCAAAGTTTGTGCGCCTTGTGCTTCATTGATTTCAAAGCGACTAATGTCGGAGAGTTTCAAGCCTGTGCGGGACAACAGTAAACGAATAGCAGGTGCGGGACCTATGCCCATGATTTCGGGAGGAACGCCTGCTACTGCCGCACCAACAACGCGTGCCATGGGTTTTTTTCCCTTAGCTTTGGCGTATGCACCAGAAGTTACGACGCAGGCTGCTGCTGCATCTACTAAGGCTGAACTGTTACCACCTGTTTGCACGCCTCCTTCAAACACAGCTCGTAGCTTAGCTAGTACATCAATTGGTGATATACGTGGATGCGTGTCTTGAACTATTTCGGTTACCTTGCCTTGCAGTTTGATACCACGTGATTGGTAGCCCTCAAGCTCGAATTTTTCACTGATGACCGATACGATTTCGCCAGCCAAGAAACCAGACTGTTGAGCAGCTACTGCTTTGGCAAATGAGTCTGAAGCGAATGCATCAACTTCTGCGCGCGAGATGCCGTATTTCTTCGCTAAGTTTTCAGCTGTTTGAATCATGTTGATATTAGCAGCTGGGTCAATCAAGGCTTCCCACATATAGTCTTTGAAACCGACGGGTGCACCTAGTTTGAAGCCAGTACGGTGATCGAAAGCTGCTATTGGATTGCGAGTCATATTTTCGCTACCCACTACCAATGCTGCATGAGCAGCACCGGATTGAATGTGTTCTCCTGCTTGACGGAATAGCTCAAATCCTGTGCCGCAAATACGTTGCGCCATTAAGGCTGGTACTTCAACAGGCACGCCAGCATACAAACCAATATGACGAGGTAAAAAGAATTGATCAAAGTCGCCAGGCGCCATATTGCCCGCGATCACAGAGCCAATATCAGAAGCGGGAATGTCAGCACGTTTGAGAGCTTCGCGGGCGACTTTAATTCCTAAATCAGTAGGGGAGATATGACCTAAAGCACCGCAGTAATCTACCATCGGTGTGCGTACACCTTCATGCATCCACACGTCATCAAAGGCGTTAAAAAATCCAGAGAAGCTCATAGCGATTCTTTCAAAAATATTTAGACTGATGGCTTCAAAATGAAATGCAATCGGTCTTCATGTAAAGCTGCAACGGTATCTGCGCGATGAGATAAAACTGCGCGCTGATTGATGGATCCTTTGTCTGTAATTTCACCTTTATCGATAGTGGGTGGTTCAGACAGCAAGCACATGCGTGCAATACGATTGGAGCTACCAGTAGCGATGTGTGCCAATTCATCTATCAGAATTTGGAATTTTGCTAGAACTGGTTCACTACATAAAACATCAGCTAATGGAGTTTCAACTGGAAGGTGAGTTAAATTTCTAATCGCAGGTGTTGGGAACACCATAGCGCCTACTTCTTTTAAATTAATACCAGTTATTACAACATCTTGAATATAGGGGGCACCAGCCGCGATTATTTTTGCACGCAAAGGACCCACGCTTACAAACGTTCCAGTTGCAAGTTTGAAGTCCTCTGCAATACGGCCATCAAATTTGAGGCCTAAATGTAGATCTGTTTCATCAATCCATTTGACAGCATCACCCGTACAGAAGAAGCCTTCATCGTCAAAGGCTTCAGCTGTTTCTTTAGCATTACGCCAGTAACCAGGTGTGATATTGGGACCACGATAACGAACTTCTGTTTTGCCTCCCATATCGACTAGTTTCAATTCCATTCCTGGTGTTGGTAAACCTAAATCGCCAGCACGAACGTTAGGATTGGTGACAAAAATACTAAAGGGGCCTGACTCGGTCATACCAAGACCTGTTGTCATAGCGATGCGTTCACCAATTTCGCGTTCTTGTGATTCATACAGGCTGTCCCAAATTGGTTGCGCTAATGAGGCACCTGCATAGAAAAACATTTGTGCTCGAGATAACAAGGTTTTTCTTAGTAGTGAGTCAGTCTTCATAGCATTGGCTATGGCTTCAAATCCCGTTGGTACATTGAAGTAAACCGTTGGTGCAATTTCTCTTAGATTTCTTAGTGTTTCATGCATAAGAGCGGGAGTAGGTTTTCCATCGTCTATATACATCGTGCCACCGTTGAATACCACCATACCAAAGTTATGATTGCCGCCAAAGGTGTGGTTCCACGGCAGCCAGTCCACTAAAACTAAAGCTTCATTTTTCAGAAAAGGTATGGACTGAGTCATTTGCTGCTGATTAGCACACCATAAACGTTGAGTGTTGATCACTGCTTTTGGTAAATTAGTGGAGCCGCTAGTGAACAAAAATTTAACAATAGTGTCAGGTCCTGTAGCTGCAATTGCTGAGTCCACTTGAGATGTTGGGACTGTTTTATATAGCTCTTCAAATGTAGTGACATCACGTCCTTCGACATAACCCTCACTCATTACAATTTCTATGTCTTTATCAACGGTCGTTGCAATCGCTTTTGTATAGCGCGAATCACTGGCGAACACCATGCCGGGAGTGACAGTGCGGAGTACATGCTTTAATTTTTCAAAGTCTTGGCTGATCAAAGAGTAGGGAGGAGAAGTCGGAACGAAAGGTATGCCGGCTACCATGCAACCCAAAGCAAGCAAAGCATGCTCTATGCTGTTCTCACTCAAGATGACTACTGGACGATCAACGCTTAAATCACGGTTGATTAAACTTTGCGCTATGTTGCGAGCTGAGTACCAAGCTTCTGAGTAAGACACATGTCGCCAGTTACCTAACGTACCGTCAGCTAATTTTTCTCGCCGCGCAAAAAGGGTTTGCTCAGGCTTGATTTGTGCCCATTGTTGAAGACGATCAGTCAAACGAACTGGAAATTCTTGAAGCTCTTGATCAGCTTTTAGATAATGTATGCCAGCATCGCCATCTTTCAATGTGACGCGTGTTACGCCAAAATGTAGAGGTCGAAATTTTGGGTTTGGCATAGCTATCAACGAGTATGTAAATTAATTAGTTTATTAGTATGTACATTCAGTTCTTTTGTACCTTTGCTGCTTTACCTTCCAAGAAAGCTTTTACTCGTGACTTAGCTTCTGGAGCAGCTTGTGCAATTGAAGAAATGAGTGCCTCTGTAAGAAAGCCGTGGTCTGCGGGTTGCTCTGCTATTCGCGGCAGTGCATGAATTAAGGCGTAGTTGGTAAGAGGAGCATTGGTTGCAATTCGTTTAGCTAATTCCATAGCTTTTTCTAGTGCAGTGCCGGTCGGTACATGATATTGAGCTAATCCAATGCGCTCGCCATCAATAGAGTTATAAACGCGACCAGTTAGCATCATGTCAGTCATACGCGCAACGCCGATAAGTTTGGGGATTCTTACCGAGCCACCGCCACCTACAAAAATACCTCGGGTGCCCTCTGGTAATGCATAAAAAGTACTGTCATCGGCAACACGAATATGGCATGCGCTTGCAAGTTCTAATCCACCACCAACTACTGCGCCATGTAACGCGGCTACAACTGGCACGCTGCCAAGTTGAACAGCATCCAAAGCTACATGCCAACTACGCGAGTGATGCATACCTTCACCGGCATCACGCTCTTTTAATTCAGATAAATCTAGACCCGCACAAAAATGATCGCCTTGGCCATAGATAACTGCTGACTTGGCTTCTTTAGGTAAGTTTTGAAAGACATCGCGTAGGGCTTCCACCAAGCTGTCGCTTAGTGCGTTGCGCTTCTCTGGACGGCTTAAACGCACTACAGCAACAGCGTCTTGCATCTCGAAATGAATGCCGTTAGTTTGAGCGCGTAGCAGTAAAGGGTGAAGATTTATAGTCATGATGGCAATGCCTAAAAAGACCTAGGCTAAGAGCAAAGGCCGATAAAAAATGGTTATTATACATAACCAAATTGCAAAGTGGATTTGATGTTAATGCAATGAACGTATAAATACAATAAAGGTATTTATGCGTTAAACAGAGGACTATTCAAAATAGAAGATGAGCTAATCGAGCTAAAAAATATTCTTATGAAAAAATTGATCTGCAGTCGATTTGAGCCCATAACATGAGAGAGGCCTACTATAACTAGCATGGGCTTGGGTCGTGTCATTGACTTATGACATCGAATTGGCAAAGAAGAGTAAAGATTTGTACTAGTTGAAAATACTAACTAAGTTGATTTAATACTAAATTTTTAGCTAGTTACTTATTTTCCTCTTTATTCTCTTCTTTATTCTCTTCTTTATTCGGTAAGGCTATCGATGCAATTAGATCAACTGGTCTAGTTGAGCGTTTGCGCATACGTAAATTAAGCATTTCCACGATGACTGAAAAAGTCATCGCGCTATAGATATAGCCTTTAGGTATGTGATGTCCCAGACCTTCAGCGATCAACACTACACCAATGACAACCAAAAATGCCAGCGCTAGTATTTTGATAGTGGGATGCGCTGTGACGAATTCTCCAATCGCTTTGGCAAATAACATCATTAGTCCGATTGATATGACAACGGCAGCAACCATCACGCTGATTTGCTCAACCATACCTATTGCAGTAATGATGGAGTCGATTGAAAAAACAAGGTCAATCAACATTATCTGAAGAATCACAACACCAAAGCTATGCGCTGTTGAACGATTAGCACGGTCGTGAGAGCCTTCCATTGCTTCATGAATTTCACCTACGCTTTTCCAGAGCAAAAATAGGCCGCCCAATAACATCAGTAGATCGCGCCCAGAAAAATTCTGATTCAATACTGAAAAGATGGGCTCAGTCAAGCCGACAAGCCAAGAGAGCATCATCAACAAAGCTATTCGCATGAACATGGCAGCAAATAGACCGATACGACGAGCGAGTTCTCGCTTTTCAATCGGTAGTTTGTCGACTAGGATGGAAATAAAAATCACATTGTCTATGCCTAACACGAGCTCTAAAGCAGTCAGTGTTAGAAATGCAGCCCAAACCTGAGGATCCAACAGTAATTCAACCAAGATTAGTTAGCTCCCTAGACAAAATCGGTATGGTGATTTTTATAAAATGAAATTCAATGTCACGTCAGCTCAAGATTAGCTGAAAAATTTTCTATTATCTTTCATCATTTTCTTGAGATCAGAAATTGAAATTTGGGAAACGTCATGAATCCTCAGTAAGAAATGAGGTGAAATGATCGTTTTTTTGTGTCGTAATTTACTTATGTGTGCAGGAGAAAATCCAAATGTCTTGCTAAATGAAAGATCATTTTTTAATTTGAATATGGTCTTTAAATTATCAATTAAATCAGAAGGTGAGTAAGCTGGGTAATTTTTAGTAGGTTTCATTTATATCTCCACTAATTAATCAAAGAATATAAAATTCAATTGTTTTGAATTTAACTATGATGCGTATTTTTAAAGCTTTATTCGTTGTTTCCGCCTAGTCCAAATAATGACAACAAGCTCGTGAATAGATTGAAGACAGATACATACAAACTCACTGTTGCTAATACATAGTTATGCTCGCCACCATTCACAATCCGACTAGTTTCAAACAGGATTAATCCAGCGGATAACAATGCCACCATCCCTGAGACAACTAAACCTAGACCGGGGATCTCAAACACGATGCCTGCGATACCAGCGATCAGTGCAATGACCATGCCGCAGAAAAGAAATCCACCCATAAAGCTGAAGTCTCTTCGCGTAATCAGCACATAAGCCGATAGGGTCATAAAAGTGATGCCCGTTGCAGCTAAGGCTAGCGAAACAGTTTGTGCACCCCCTGGCAGCGCGAGGGTGTGGGTCAATAGAGGTCCCAGGGTGTATCCCATGAATCCTGTTAGCGCAAAAACAGCGGGCAAGGCCCAAGCGCTGTTTTGCAATTTATGAATGGCGAAGAGAAGTCCGAAATATCCAACGAGCGTAAAAATGATGCCTGGCGAGGGCCATTGAAATACCACAGCGGTCGAGGCAACTGCTGCACTAAACAGCAATGTCATTGAAAGCAGTGCATACGTATTACGTAAAACCCGCTTTACCGGATCGGCGAATGCATAGTCTAAAGATGCCGCTGGTCTTCTAATCGCATTTGCGCTTTGTTCTGACGTTGTCCTGCTTGAATAATCCATGATGAATCGTCCCTAAAATGAAGAATGATTACTGAGGTCATTAACTGCTTGCAGTTGATACGAATTCCCTTTGTAGGGCTTTCCCACTCTGAATTGCATGGGGCCAACTATGGGGCTTGATCTAATTTGGAAAAAGTAGATAATTACTCATTAATATTCCTAAAAAAACTGAATATGACTGACTCTTTTAACTACAAGCACCTCTACTATTTTTGGGTTGTTGCCAAAGAGGGCGGTGTCTCTCGAGCTGCGAATAAGCTAGGTATGGCAGTTCAAACTGTGAGCGCGCAGGTACGTGAACTCGAGCGTTCTTTGGGTTGTGAGTTGCTTAAACCATCGGGACGCGGTCTTGCGCTAACTGAAGCTGGCGTAATTGCGATGGGGCAGGCCGACCAGATTTTTCAGTTAGGCGAGGATTTACCATCGCGTGTTCGAGAAGCAGTGAGCTCACCCTCAATACGTCTTAGGGTAGGGGTTAGTGATGGCTTGCCAAAACTTATCGTGCACCGTTTATTACAGCCAGTGATTAAGGAGCCTAGCCTTCGTTTACTGTGCCTTGAGGGCCAATTCAATGATTTACTTGGGGACCTAGCTTTACATAAGCTGGATATCGTCATCTCGGATAAGCCTGCACAAACCAGTGCAAATATCAAACTTTACAGTCATCCTTTAGGCTCTTCGAGTATTGCTTGGTACGGCAAGCCCTCGTTGCTGGAAACTGCACAGCATGAATTTCCGGAATGTTTGGCGACGTTGCCGGTGCTGCTAACGACGACACATACTGCAAGTAGAGATAGACTAGACCAATGGTTGAGTCAACTAGGTATACAGCCTCGGATTGTCGGTGAATTTGAAGATAGCGCTTTACTTAAGACATTTGGCTCCAATGGTTTGGGGGTATTTCCAGCAGCTGAATGGGTACATGAAGAATTGCTGTCTCATTATGGTGTGGAGCGGTTAGGTGCCTGTGATGGCGTGATAGAGCAATTCTATGCCATTGGTACTGAAAAACGAGTTCAGCATCCTCTAGTCCAACAACTACTAAAGCTGCCGATTTAAAAGCGACTTCAATCTATAGTAATTTTTTTAATAGGTTTGAATAATTCAATACCTTACTTTTGACTGCGTAACAGCAGTTGAATTTTTAAAAACAAACTTGTTGGGGTCATATGCGAGAACCCCTAACTTAATTCTTGCTGAGCAGATCAGCGCATGTAACATCGTTAAAACGAATAATTGAATTAGGGATTACAGTAATCGCACTTCATTGGATCTGCTTTAGTTTGATTAGGGATCGGTATTTCTTTTTTACATTCGCATTTCACGCATGACCAGATATAAGCAATTGGTAAATTTGTCGGTTCTTCACAAGAAGAACATGGCAATCCCTTTTTCCGCTCTGTTACCCAAAAACCAGGTAACTCACATTCTGGACATAAAGAATTCATCTTTCTTGAAAGATTTTCCGTAGCCTTAAGGATGTTCGCCATACGAGTCGGATTGGTATGTGCTCTTAAATCATTTTCTATAAACACATTCCCATTTTTTGAAATACGCTTCGCCCACTCATAAGTCATTTTCAAAGTTTCAAGATCTTTAACCCCTTTACGCGATTCTGGATGATTCTCATCATCAGGTCGTATTACTAATTGATGTGTGTTAAATCTCGCTACTGAAAGAAAAGCATTTACTTCATCCCAGCTAGATACTTGCCTACTAGCGCTTTGAGCAAGACCACCAAAAAATCCAACAATCTCTATATCGCGATGGTCATCAATCAAAATAACTAATTCGTAATTCCAAGAAAACATACCTGTATGAGGATCATTATCAAATGCACCCTCACTAGCGATACCAAGCTTTAAGCCTGATAACTCCATTCCAACTCTTGCTTTCTTTCTTGCGGCATCTAGTTGAGAGCCGTACCTTGGAATATCTCGAGTAAATGTTCCCAGATTGTCTGTGTCATAGCCTGAAACATGAACCACCTCTAAGCCATTTGAATCAAATAGTTGTGGGCAAATTACAGACTCTTTGCCATGTTGAGTTAATAAACTCGCCTTGAGTCCAGCATAGGGTTTCGGAGAATTTGGCATATTACTTAGATATTTTTTAAACGAAATATTTTGCAATTGCTATATAGATGGGAATACCAACAATAATATTTAAAGGGAAGGTGATACCCAGTGAGGTTCCCATATACATAGCTGGGCTTACTTCAGGCATGGCATGGCGCAATACAGCAGGAACTGCAATATAAGAAGCACTTGCTGCCAAAATCATTAAGAGTATCGTGTCACCTAAAGGAATGTTTAATAGATGGCATAAGCTAAGTGCAATCATTGCATGGCAGGGTGGTGCGATGAAAGCATAAGCTAAAGTAATAGTAGGCTTTCCTTTAAGTTCACCTAAGCTTTTAGCTGCAAGCAATCCCATATCTAATAAGAAGAATGCTAAGAGACCTTTAAACAAATCAATTGAAAAAGGTGCCATGACTTTTTGACCTGCTTCGCCAGATATCAGTCCCACTGCTAAAGCACCTAATAAGAGTAGTTGCCCACCATCTGTAAAAGATTCATGAAGTACTTTGCCCAACGGAGTGTGACCACTTTTATTGCTTGAGCGTTGTTGACGATTTCTGTTTGCTAAGATGATGGCGATGATGATGGCGGGCGACTCCATTAAAGCCATAGCGGCTGCCATGTGGCCGCCATAACTAATTCCAACTTGATCGAGTACTTGTACAGTTGTAATAAAAGTCACTGCGCTAATAGACCCATATGTAGCGGCAATTGCAGCTGCATCCAGTTTGTCTAGTCTTTGTTTGAGAAGGTTATAGCTTACCAACGGAATAGCGATTGCTAAGGTGATAGCTAAGCCAAGGCTAATTGCAATTTCTGGTGCAAAACCTGATTTGTTTAAGGCAAAGCCTCCTTTTAGTCCCAGCGCCATTAATAAATAGAGCGAAAGAAATCGAGAAATAGGCTGTGGAATTTCTAAATTAGATTTCACCAAGCCTGCGAAGATTCCGAAGATAAAAAAGAGGATGGTAGGGTCTAGCAAGATAGTCATGAATTTTCCTTTGATGCGATCTTAAGGATATTTATATATAAAGTAAAATCGGTATTATTATGTTTATATATAGATAAAAACCTATGAATATCACTTTTAGACAATTGCGACTATTTCTCGCACTCGCCGAGACTGGTAGTGTGAGTGCGGCTGCGCGTATGCTGCATGTTACGCAACCGACAGCTTCTATCGGCTTAAAAGAAATAACGGATTCTGTAGGAGCGCCACTTTATGAAGTAGTAGCTAGAAAAGTTTATTTAACTCAGTTAGGTCATGAGTTGGCTAAAACTGCTAGAGCTATTTCTGATGAGTGGGAAGCCTTTGAACAACAAGTGCATGGAATCAAGGGGCTAACGCAAGGTAAATTAAAGGTTGCAGTGGTGAGTACTGCTAAGTACTTTATTCCAAGAATATTAGGGACTTTTTGTGCGAAGTATCCTCAAATTGATATCTCTTTAGAGGTACTGAATCGGGATGGCGTAGTTAAGCGACTTGAAGAAAATCTTGATGATTTATACATCATGTCTCAACCACCATTAAATATAGAAATTGATGATGAAATCTTCATGCCTAACCCCTTACTATTAGTGGCTTCAAAGAACCATACATTTGCGAAGAAAAAAAATATTGACCTTGCTTTACTAAAAAATGAAAAATTTATTTTTAGAGAAAAGGGTTCTGGAACACGAATGACGACAGATGCTCACTTTAAAAAATTAAAATTCAAAGCAGATGTGCGTTTAGAACTTGGGAATAACGAAGCAATTAAACAAGCAGTTATTGGCGGATTGGGACTAGCAGTACTTTCAAAATATTCTTTGGCTGATCAGACTGATAAAGATGATGTCGCTATTTTAAAATGTAAAGAATTTCCAATAAAATCTAGCTGGCATATTGTTAGCCCTAAAGGTAAAAAACTATCCCCAATAGCTACAATATTCAAAAAGCATTTATCTGAACAGGCGAAGCAATGGAGATAAGAGCGTCGATTAAAGAATATATTTTTAGCTAATGTTGAAGTTGATTCACACTGCAATCTGAATACCATCTTTAGCAGTGGTATTTAAATATTCTATTAATAAGAACTATATCGTAGAGTTTTAGATTGTTCTATTCAGCGAAGTAGGGTGGCGATTAATATGTTTTAAGAAGTTGATCTTTGCGCATAGTACAGACTACTTTATAAGATAGATTCAATCGATCTCTCTTAGAAAGTAGTGCTATTTATAAAGATAGTTCAATCGATTCAAAATAACTGTTCAGTTACGCGTTCAGAATGTACCTGGATAAGCACCGCCATCAAGCAGAATGTTCTGTCCGGTCATGTAGCTGGCATGTGCACTGCATAGAAAAGCACAGAAAGCGCCGAACTCCGCTGGTTTGCCGAAGCGCTTAGCTGGATTGGAATCACGTCTAGCCGATACCAGTGAATCAAGATCCTTGCCGGTGGATTTAGCTGCTCCCTCGAAAGTCGCCCACAGTCGATCTGTTTCAAAAGGGCCAGGAAGCAAATTGTTAATGGTGACATTTTTATGCACAGTGGTACGAGAGAAACCAGCGATGAAACCAGTCAGTCCTGCTCGAGCTCCATTCGATAGACCCAAAATATCGATTGGTGCTTTCACCGCACTAGAAGTGATATTGATGATGCGTCCAAAACCTCTTGACATCATGCCATCGACAGTTGCTCGTATGAGCTCGATAGGAGTGAGCATATTCGCATCGATTGCTGCGATCCATTGATCGCGCTCCCAATTGCGAAAATCACCGGTCGGTGGACCGCCAGCATTGGTGACCAGAATGTCGGGCTGAGGACAAGCCGCGAGTGCTTGCTTGCGTCCCTCAGGCGTGGTGATATCGGCTGCTACGATGTTGATTTTTACCTGATCGCCTGCGAGTTGACGTAACTCATTCGCTGTCGTCTCCAAAGTAGTCGCATTACGTGCTACCAAGGTGACGTTCACACCTTCTCTAGCCAGCGCCTCTGCGCAAGCACGTCCTAGTCCTTTGCTTGCTCCGCATACTAATGCGTTCTTTCCGCTGATTCCTAGATCCATGGCGTTATCTCCTCGTGTGTCTAATGTGATTGTTGTGATGTGTGTTTTTGAGTTCAGCCAGTGTATATGGCAAGTATGAAGGCTATCTCTCTGGCTCCTTGCCGAGAGCCTTATAAACTGAGGCCAGCAAGTCCTTACCTATACGATCTTCCATTTTTTTATGCACGGGCAGCAGTGCTTGTCGCCACAGAGCCAATTCCTGTGACGTTGGTTTATAAATCGCTGTTTTACCAGTCTTGGCGATGGCCTGCATCGCCTCGGCACTTTCGCGCTCAGTGAGAGCGTTATTCATTTGAGTTGCCTCAACGATTGCCGCTTCAAGTCCTGATCGAATGTCGGGCGGCAAGCCATCCCAGAAACGCTTATTCACAATGACAGCAAAGCCAAGATAACCGTGCTCTGTCACTGCGAGATGCTTCTGCACCTCGTAAACCTTCTGTGAATAAAAATTGAGCGGTGGGTTTTCGGCACCATCCACCACGCCAGATTGCAATGCCTGCGTCATCTCTGAAAAAGACATTACCTGTGGATTAGCACCTAACGTGCGCATTTGCTCGTCAATGACTTTAGATCCTTGTATGCGTACTTTTAGACCGCGCATATCGGTGGGTACGCGAATCGGCCGATTAGCCGACATCATCTTGAAACCATTATCCCAATAAGCCAGACCTCGAATACCCTTGGTTTCTAGAATGTTGAAAAGTCGTTGTCCGATCGGCCCTTCAACCACACGTCGCAGCGCCGCTCTATCGTCAAACAAAAAAGGTAAATCGAAAACTTCGAATTCGCGTATGCCCAGAGGACCAAATTTGGACAGCGTTGGCGCGAGCATCTGCACAGCTCCCATTTGCAGTGCCTCTAGTTCTTCCTTGTCTTTGTAGAGTGTACTGTTTGGATAGACATCCACACGTACTTTGCCAGCGGTCTTGCGCTCGGCGACTTGCTTGAAATGCTCGATGGATTTGCTCTTAGGTGTGTCCATCGCCGCTACATGGCTGAACTTGATGACGATCTGCTTATCAACAGCGAGTGCAGGTGTGTTCAGTGCCAGTAAGGTCAGCATCATCGCTAAAACTAGATTTACGATTTTTTTTATCATTTGATTGAAGGTATCAGAGAAGGATGACAGATTCATCATTCATATTTTTGAAATCACAACACTCACTTTATTTCATCCTTTTCAGCTTGTTCTCGTTCGGCTCGCTTACGCTGTTCCTTACGGACGTCTCTGATTTGGTGGATAGCAAATATCAGCACCAGAATAAATATCCCTAATTCGATCCACATAGTACCTCCCAAACTATTATCCTAAGTTTTTATTCACGCTCAAAGATTAAGGATGTTTTACTCAACCTATTTAGAAATCAGTATTTCATAACGAAGTAATGTTTTGAATAATCCTATTCTTTATGACAGATCGAACTTCATGGTGAGCGATGATTCAAACCCTCGATTAGTACACGATGAAATCTTTCCGGATCTTGCATCTGCGGCGCATGACCCAACTCAGGAAACAATCTTAGCGATGCACCTGGAATCGCAGCGGCAGTGCGACGAGCTAGAACGGGATAATTACCTAAACGAGATTTGACTTCGGGCGCTGCAAGATCTTTACCAATCGCCGTGTTGTCTTTCTCGCCTATCAAGAGCAGTGTTGGTACGCGAAGATTCGGAAATTCATACAGCACAGGCTGTGTAAAAATCATGTCGTATAACAGCGCCGAGTGCCATGCGACGGTAAGTCCACCCGGACCGCGATACATCCCCGCGAGCATTTGTACCCAAGTTTCATATTCAGGGCGCCATTCATTCACGTAGTAAGTGCTGCGCTCGTAATTGCGAATCATCGTTGCAGTCACATTACGTTCACGCGCATACCATTCATCGACTGATAGAGCTGGTACGCCTTCGGCCTTCCAGTCTTCAAGTCCTATTGGATTAACCATCACCAGCTGTTCAACTCTATCTGCAAACAATAATGCAAAACGCGTGGCCAGCATCCCGCCAGTAGAATGACCGATCACGGTGACTTTGTTGATACCCAGTGAATCTAGCAGTGCTTTGGTGTTGTGCGCGAGTTGATGAAAACTGTACTGATAAGCAGAAGGTCGACTAGATTTACAAAAGCCGATTTGATCGGGTGCAATCACGCGATAACCCTGCTGCTGCAGAAAACGCATCGTGCCTTCCCACGTCGCGCTGCAAAAATTTTTACCATGCAAAAGCACTGCGGTTCGGCCATTCGGTTTTTCTGGCTTCAAATCAAGATAAGCCATCTGAACTGACTGGCGCTGCGAAGTGAAATGAAACCGCAACTCGGGCCATGGATATTTGAATCCCTCAAGCTCGGACCCATAGACTTCTTCAGCCTTCGCAAGAGGAAGGGTAAGAAGAAGAAAGAACAGTATTAAAAAATTTCGCATTATATTTTTTCTCCGACTAACTACATCTAATAGTGTGTAATTTTTTTATTGGTTAATGATCTTAATCCTAAATTTATAGAATCGTAGTCTCAAAGCGAGATAGGATTTCATTATAAAATTTAGGCCATTTTCGTAAATCATCTGCATCGTCATTCAAGACTCTACGTGAAAATGCAGAGGTCAGTTGGCTGGTGGCGACTTTGACTTTTGGGTTTAAAGTGAGGCCGCCTGTTGCAATGCGATCTGTGAAGATGCTATGGGATCCACCAGAAAATACAGCGAGTATCTTTTCTTTACTTCCCATTTCTTCGAAAATCTTGATGCGGTCTATCGCATCACTAAAGTAGCCTGGAATTTCGATTACATCATTAGTTGCAGTAATGTGTAAGCTTGGAATTTGAATCGGCTCTAGTATTTGTTTAGAAGACATTTCACCATAAAAGGGTGGAGCGGAAATAATGATGGCGGCACGAATACGTGCATCTCGTAGATCAACAAGTTTGCCATGACGTTCGAGCTTAGCTCCTGCAGCAAGCAAAGTTGTATTTGCTCCATAGGAGTGTCCCGCTGCAATGACTCGGTCACCATCAAGGAAATTTCCTAATTCTCCACTTAATGCTTGATCTAATGCAAAGCGGAGATCCTCAGCGCGAGCAATTGCTTCAGATTCTCTTGCGGCCTTTTGTAAGCGATTAACTATTTCGAAAGGGCTACCTGAAAACCATAGTTTCCGATCACTACCAACGTGTTGAAGATGAAGGCTTGCAAAACCATCTCTTGCCCAAGCTTTTCCAAGATAACTGTAGCCAAATCGTGAGCCTCCAATACCGTGAGAAAAAATGATCAACGGTATTTTTGCTGCTGAGAGATCTTTGTTAGGTATGTAAAGACGAACAGGTACAGAACGATTCCTGTTTACATCAAGCCAGTCAAAATCCATTAATCGATAAGGCTGGGTTTTCTGTGAAATTGATCTTGGGTCGGATGCACAACCCATCGTTAGCATCATTGGTCCAGCGATAGCGAATTTGATTATTTGACGACGCGTAGTCATTTTTGTTTTTTGTAGAGATTTTCAAGACAGTAATAGTAGCCAACTTAGAAATGATCCGTCTTGTGGCAGTGCTATTCGTGCAAATACGGCTGTGAATGCAGCTTTAAGTGTAATCCCCAGTGCCATCTGCCATGTTAAGTAATTCACAATTCAAACAATGCTCAAGTTAACCGATCTGTGCGCAAAGAGTTTGAATCGCCATTCTTAGCTTATCCGCAGCCGAGAGAAACTTCCCTTTTTGGCAATAAATCAAAAATGATAGGGCTGTTCGTAGTTAAAAAATCATTCAAATTCAGTTTTTTTAGGAATTTTAGTGAGTAATTATCTACTTTTTATTAACTTGCTAAAGCCCCATAGTTGACTACAAGCAATTAATTAGAGTCACGCAGAATTAAAAGTATTTTCATAAGCTGTCGGCAATTAATTTGCACTGTATTTCATATGCGCAGTTAATGATTAAGTGAGCTAGCTAGTTAATTAGCTCTTCCCAAAAACCTATTGTCAAAGCCTAACTTAACTGTGGGCATTGATTTTATTAGACACTAAACGGTTAAATTTATGCGGTATTTTTCTGCTTCAATTTTTGTGACGGTAGTTTGCCTTTTGTTGGCTACTTGGTGGGGTTATACAAAAGGTGGTGTGGCGGGAGCAGCAGCATGCTTTAGCATTGCGCTTATATTAGGAATAATGGAAGTATCGCTATCTTTTGATAACGCTGTTGTAAACGCTTCTGTATTAAAAACATGGAGCGAATTCTGGCAAAAGATGTTCTTAACCATTGGCATCTTAGTCGCAGTTTTCGGTATGCGTTTAATTTTTCCCCTAGTGATCGTTGCGCAAACTGCAGACTTGAGCGCTGCAGAAGTTTGGAATCTTGCGCTAAGTAATCCTAACGAGTTTTCGGTTTACCTAACCAATCATCACGACGAAGTAGCGGCTTTCGGTGGTGTTTTTCTGCTGCTAGTATTTCTTAACTTTATCTTTGACTCAGATAAAGAACTTCATTGGCTCGGTAAATTCGAAAAACAACTGGCTTCATACGGCAAGGTAGCAGCAGTACCCGTTTTTATTGCACTAATCGTAGTCCTTTCAAGCCTTACGTTTGTTGAGTCAGGCCGCGAGTTGGTTGTGTTAAAAGCTGGGATCTGGGGCATCTTGATCTATGTCGGGGTAGACATATTGAGCAATATATTAGAAGAAAAGCAGGTCACTGATGTTAATGTTGGCTCGGTAGTTAAAGGCGGTAGCATCGGTGGATTTTTATACTTAGAAATTCTAGATGCATCCTTCTCATTTGACGGAGTAATAGGTGCATTTGCGATTACCAGTGATGTAGTGATCATTATGCTTGGTCTTGCGATAGGCGCTATGTTTGTTAGATCGATTACTGTCTACTTAGTAAAACAGGGAACTCTAGAAGAATATGTTTTTCTAGAGCATGGTGCACACTATGCGATAGGTATTCTTGCAGTCATTATGTTCTTAAGTATGGGTTATCACATCCCTGAAGTCATCACCGGTTTGATCGGAGTAGCGTTCATACTGGCATCGATTTGGTCGTCACTAAATCATAGACGCAAAAATATAGTGAGTGAAAGTGAGTGAGATAGGTAGATTTCATTGCCTATGACTTTTATTCGATTAATGCATTCAACAAGAAGATTTTTATTTTATTAATTACGCAATAAATGAAAGTAAAAAATGAAAGTAAAAAATTGACTTTAACTGAATTTCTAAAACTTTTATAATTGCCCTGTTCACGATTGAATTAGCTACTTGCTGAGCATTATTCAAATTTGCTGCATATAAAAACTAATAAGTCCGAGCTATTCAAGTCTTTGAGGTTTTTCGAGAGTTTGAATTTTTCTTTTCAGCTAAAGCGTTAGTGTTTAATCTATTTTTTTTATAAACCGCAAAGCTACCTGTATTCTGTAATAGTTTTTTTAAACTAGGTAGTGATTGAGTTTTTTGTTTAGTAATTTAAAATAAACACAGCTCCCTATTAATGACTTGAAATGAAAAAATGAACTTTTTAAGAAAACACTTATTCTTTGCATTGGTAGTTAGCACTTTGCTTTCAACACCATTGGCTAAAGCTCAGACTTTGAATGAAAAACAAGTTCAGCAGCCGATTCCTTCCGCCAGTAATTTCTTAGGAATTGGCGGCGGTGCATTTCCAAAAACTTCCGGCAGTAGTGAGCTACGCACGATGCTGCTGCCAGTCGTGCAATACAACTGGGGTGATATTGCTTATGTTTCAGGTTTGAAGGCGGGTCTATGGGGATTCACAACTGAAGACCGTTCACTGCGTATCGGTCTTTACGCAGAGCCACGTTTCGGATATGACGCTAGCGACAGTAGACGTACTGCTGGGATGGCTGACCGTGAATTCGCAATCGACGCTGGCCCTAGTCTTCGCTGGACAACCCCACTAGGTGCATTAAATCTA
>JAIXOW010000354.1 GCA_027486615.1 Oxalobacteraceae bacterium
AATCTGTAACATTGTATTCAAATGATAGATTTTCTGAAAATTGGCTTTCACAAGTCAATATTTCTGATACTAGAATTCTCAGTCGTAGCGTAAATATGAGTGTTTTAAATCCTTTTGCTAGTTATTTTATAAAGGATCAAACAAATGTTTCACAAATTCAGTGGAAAAACACATTTTCATTAAACAGCAATTGGTCGCTTTTAGCTGGGTCGGATTTAGCTAGACAAAATTTTCAATCTTATTCAGAAGATATTATTTCGGGTATAAGTGATGCGCCTTTAAAGAGTCGTTCAAATACAAGTATTTATACTGGCTTGAATGGTAAATTTGAAAAAAACCAGTGGCAGTTAAATATGCGTCATGACCAAATTGGTGGATCAGGTTCAGAGATGACAGGTTATATCGGTTATGGATATATGCTAAACACTAAATATAAATTTATTGCTAGTTCATCTACAGCTTTTAATGCACCTACACTCGCCCAAATTTATGATACTAAGAATGGTAATCCCTACCTTAAACCTGAGCTTGCTCGATCTCATGAGTTAGGTATCCAATACTCAGATGATATAAATTTTTATCGTGTGACTACGTTTTTGACAAATACTAAAAATCAATTTGCTATAGATCCTGCGAACTGCTTTTCAGGTAATTTCTTATCGGGCTGCCCATCTTTTAATTTAAGTAAAGCTAGTAATCAGGGTGTAGAAATTAGTGGGTCTAGTCAAATTTTAGGAAATCACGTACAGGCAAGTGTGACAATGCAAAAGCCTATTGATGATAGTACTGGAGAGTCTCTCATTAGGAGGGCGAAAGTTTTTGGTTCATTATCTATTGTGCGTCCAATAAAAGAATGGCGTTTCAGCGCCAATTTGTACATATCTGATCCTAGACCAGATAAAGCATTTATAGCATCATCAACACAAAACGTTCAACTTAGTGGTTATGCTTTATTAAATATTGGCATAAGTAGAAAAATTCACAATAAATTAACGCTGCATACAAGAATTGAAAATCTTCTTGAAAAAGAATATCAAACAGTTTATGGCTACAATCAGCTACCCCGTAGTCTCTTCGTCGGTTTGAATTGGCAGCAATAACAAGGCTTTATGCATAAGATAAAGCATCCACGTTTACTGCTTCTAAGCTTAGTCATGACAGCAATCGCTGTCATGATGATTGCTACTGCATGTGGCAGTATGGGATGCGTACTCACTTCTGACAGTACTGATCTTTTGCTGCAATTGCGTTTGCCACGTGTGTTTGCAGCATTTGCTGTGGGTGGCTTACTAGCATTAGCAGGTGCATTACTTCAACTCTTGCTACGTAATCCTTTGGCAGATCCCTATATATTAGGTCTATCAAGTGGAGCAGCTGCAGGTGCAATGTTATTCACTGTGTTGATGCCTGTAGCTTGGGCTGCTTATAGCTTGCAGTTAGGCGCTTTGTGTGGAGCAGGATTAGCAACGGCTTTATTATTTATTCTCGCGCGCGGTGTGTTGTTACGCCAAGTCTCATTGGTATCCACTTCTTCAGGCATCAAACTCATACTCATAGGCGTGATGATTTCCTCAGCTTGTGGTGCAGTCATTACATTGATGCTATCGCTACTACCAGATCAACAATTGCGCAGCATGGTGTTTTGGTTAATGGGTGATTTGGAATCAGTGGAATGGAGTTGGCCAGCATGGGTGATTCTTTTATTCAGTTTGGCGTGGGCATGGCGACATGCGACAGCCTTAAACATATTGGCGCATGGTGAAGTCACAGCTCAATTACTAGGTTTGCCTGTGCGTCGTTTACGCATCATGATTTTGTTAGTCGCTTCCGTTGCTACTGCAGCAGCAGTCACAGTAGCAGGAGCAATAGGCTTTATTGGTTTAGTTGTGCCGCATGCATTGCGTCTCGTGATGGGCAATAATCAGCGTCATTTATTACCTGCATTAGTGTTAGTAGGTGGTATTGCACTCATCTTAGCTGATTTATTTGCGCGCACTATCGTCGCGCCACTGCAATTGCCTGTTGGTGTAATCACAGCGTTGATTGGTGTGCCTGTATTTTTGGTTTTACTGATCAGGAGTCGTTAATGCGTTTACTCCACACTCATAACTTGCAAATCAAGGTTGGTACGCATGCATTAATCTCTGATCTAGACTGGGAAGTACAGCGTGGTCAGTTTTGGTGTGTATTAGGTAAAAATGGATCAGGTAAGAGCAGTCTATTACATGTATTAGCAGGTTTGAACCCGTGTCGCACTAACTCACTTAGCTATGCGGGAAAAAATATTCAAGACATTGATGCAGCGACCTTGGCAAGACATCGTAGTTTAATGCTGCAGCAGCATATTGATAGTTTTTCTCATTCTGTATTAGATACCGTATTAATAGGACGACTGCCGTATCGTTATGGTGGTGAGTGGGATGCAGAAGAAGATGTGAGATTAGCGCTGGCTGCTTTACAACAATGCGGCTTATCGCATAAGGTTGATACCGATGTGAGGTTGCTATCGGGTGGTGAAAGACAACGCGTTGCATTAGCAGCACAACTTTGCCAGCAAGCCGATGTCGTTTTGTTAGATGAACCTATCTCGCATCAAGATGTAGCGCATCAATTAAGCGTGATGCAGCTCTTGTCTAGCTTGAAAGAAAATTGTGCAGTGATAGCGACATATCATGACTTGCAATTAGCCAGACGCTTTGCGACACATGCATTAATTCTTGGTGACGGTCAGCATTGGCAGGGAGTAGCGCAAGAAGTTATCGTGCCAGAAATTTTAGAGCAAGCGTTTGATTGTCAATTTTCTTTGCAGCATGGTGTGTTGAGTGCAGCGTAAACTTTGACATAATCCGTTTTTGATATGTCACATGCGGCGCAATGCATTGCGCCCTACAATTATTTGGGCATGGTCGCAATATATTGCGCCTTATGAATTGATGATTTTTCGGACGATTACGCTATGCCAATCGTCCCTACAGATTCCTTAGCATGGTGGTGTAGTAGGGCGCAATGAATTGCGCCGTATGGGATACCTATTTATATGATGACGCTAGCATGATTACGCTGGGTTAATCTTCCCTACAAATACATCAACTATGCTTTAGGCCACAAAACCATTTGTGTGCAACGAAACAAGGCGATGGTTTTTCCTGCGGCACTAACCGTCGTATCCCACACTTGCGTGGTGCGTCCACTATGCACTGGTTTTGCAAGCACTTCTAATTTTCCTTCACGCGCTGTGCCTAGGTGATTACTTTTTAATTCGATTGTGGTAAAGCTGTTTGCACCTTCTGGCAAGGTCAACATACAACCATACCCACAAGCAGTATCGGCTAAGGTGATGATAGAAGCCGCATGCAGATAGCCATTCGGTGCGAGATGATGTGCTTTGATTTCCATGCTCGCGGTTAAGCCATGTTCATCAAAGCCGATGACTTCAAAGCCGAGTAATTCTGGTAGCGTGCCTTTTTGACGACTTTGTATATCTTGTAGAGAAATTTTATTCATGATGATTAACAAATAATGAAGAAAAATTAATGAGTACGTTTTTGTCTAGCAAGGTCTAATTTTTCACATAGCTGCTCAGTTGCTTCAGCCATGCGTGGGCCAGCGCGATTCATGATGCTGCCATTGAACGTGAAAATATTTTTATTAGCAACGGCTGTCATGTTGGGAAAGCTTTGCCATTGTGTGGTGATAATTTTTTCTTCGCTACTCATAAAAATCACTTCAGGATTTCTTTGTATAACGCTTTCACTATTAACAGTAGGTGCAGTGGGGATTAATTCATTAAAAATATTTTTACCACCGCAAATTTTCAAAGCCTGTGAAATTAAATGCTCGCCATTCAAAGTCATGAGAGGCTTTTGCCAAATTTGATAAAAATAACGTACCTCTGCAGCTTGTTGATATTTATTTTTTAAGGCGAGTATTTTTTGTTGAAAGGCGAGTGCTTCTTGGTGTCCAGTTTGTTCTGTGCCTGCAAGCATACTTAATTTTTTTATTGAGTCTGCAATAGCATCGAATGTTTTAGGTTCGCTCTCAAAAACTTGAATACCAAATTTTCTAAGATGAGCGATTTGTCTTGGCTTGTTACCATTTTTCCAGGCGACGACTAAATCAGGTTGTAGTTTGATGATGCGCTCTACATCTAATTCTGTTGCACTGCCAACGGAAGGGATGTTTTTTGCTTCTAAAGGATAATCACTCCAAGCAGTCACTGCGATCACAGATTTGCCAGCGCCGGCTGCAAATAATAATTCTGTCGTGTGTGGCGCTAGGCTAATGATGCGTTGAGCAGGAGAGGATAAACTGATCTTTACACCGCTATCATCAATCACACTGATAGCAGCAAAAGAATAATGTGAACTAAAAAATAAGCAGAGCAGGGTGAGGTTACGTATTAGCTGCACTGGTGTGTGAGCTAAATATGATGCTAGGCGCAGCATCATATTTCAAGATTATCAATCAAACGTGTACTGCCTAATTTTGCAGCAGCTAAAACAACTAAAGGCGCTTGCTGTTCTAGGTCTTCAGCTGTAGGTTTTTGTAAATCGCTTTGCTTACGGATAGCGATATAGTCAGGCATCCAACCGCGTGCGCTTAATTTTTCTTGCGCTTGCATTTCTAACTGACTTAAATTGATATGACCATCACGCACTGCTTGAGCAACTTCATTGAGTTGTTGATACAAAGTTGGGGCTTCTGTTCTTTCATCTTTTGATAAATAGCCATTACGTGAAGAGAGCGCTAAGCCATCATCAGCACGGTAGGTTTCTGCAGCCACGATATCTGTAGGTAAAGCAAATTGTCTTGCCATATTACGGATGATCATCAACTGCTGATAATCTTTTTTGCCAAACACGGCAACTTTAGGTTGCACGCAAGAGAAGAGTTTTAAGACTACAGTTGTGACGCCATTAAAAAACCCCGGTCTAAATTCACCCTCTAAAATATCGCCTAATTGTTCTGGTGGTTTAACGCGAAACTCTTGCGGTTCTGGATAAAGATCTTTTTCAGTCGGTGCAAATAAAACATACACACCTTCTTTTTCTAGTTTTTCTACGTCGGCTGAAAAAGTACGTGGGTAAGTATCAAAATCTTCATTCGGACCGAATTGCAAACGATTGATAAAAATCGATGCCACTACCGGATCACCATGTTTTCTAGCTAAGCGCATGAGGGACAGATGACCTTCATGCAAATTACCCATAGTGGGCACAAAGGCGGTACGTAGTTGGCCTCTGAGCTGATCACGTAATTCGGCGACGGAAGAAACGATTTTCATGTTCAGGTTGGCTGCAAGAGGGTAAACAACATGTCGTGCGCGTTACATGACGCACGACATAAGGTGGAATTCATAAGCAGGATTTAAGCTGGTGAATATGCCAGTCGTACGTAAATCGGTGCGAAGGCTTCGCCTTGTGTGATCTCTATCAGTGTTTCTTTAGCGAGCTCAAGTAAGGCGATGAAGTTCACCACGATCACAGGCACGCCACGTGATGGATCAAACAAATCTTGGAATTCAACAAACTGAGTTGATTGCAAACGACGCAAAATCGATGTCATATGCTCACGCACAGACAATTCTTCACGTGTAATTGTGTGATGCGCGGTGAGCTTGGCTCTACGTAGTAAGTCATTCCAAGCCGTTTGTAAGTCAACCACATTCACATCTGGCCAGCGGGTTACTACTGCTTGATCTATATAAATCTGAGTTCGGATGAAATCACGTCCTACTTGCGGCAATGTATCGATTTCAAATGCAGCGAGTTTGATTTGTTCATATTCCAACAGACGACGTACGAGTTCAGCACGCGGATCTTCTGCTTCTTCGCCTGTATCGCCTTTTTTCACTGGCAGCAGCATGCGTGATTTAATTTCAATCAACATGGCAGCCATTAATAAATAATCGGCAGCGAGTTCTAAATTGTTTTTACGTATCTGCTCAATGTAGTCCAGATACTGCAGCGTGACTTGCGCTAAAGGGATATCCAGAATATTGAAATTCTGCTTACGAATTAAATACAGCAATAAATCCAGTGGACCTTCAAACGCTTCCAGAAACACTTCCAGTGCATCAGGAGGAATGTAGAGATCATTTGGTAGTTTGAACAGAGGCTCGCCATACAACTTGGCAAACGCAACGCCATCAATGATCTCGGGCGTGCTGTCAATAACGGTTTCGGCAGAAGTCACGGTGTGATGTATTAGTTAGTGTCGCTCTAAAAAGTGCAGCTCTTTAAAGTGCAGCTCAATGTGCGACTTATTTTGTTTGATAGACGTAGGCTTTTTGTTTGACGCGCGATTCTTGTGTGCGTTGCTTTGCATCTAAGTCGATAGGGGCTTTATCCCATAGTCTTGCGCGGCCAGCACGTTGCTTTTCTTCTAACGTGGGATCTTTTTTCTTTAAATCAGCGATGAAATGCGAGATCTCAGAGACATAGCCGCTTTTTTGGACAGAAAATTTCATGGTAATGGCATCAAGCAAAAGTAGAGTGGTGCATTCTACTCCTTTCACCGCCTGATTTGACTCAAATGCAGAGGGATTCTTGCCTCTTCAAATTGTCTGAAGAAGCAAGCCTCAGCTAGGCCGTTATGGCGACTAGCGTATACGCATGCCAGGCTTGGCGCCTGGCCACGGTTCTAAAATATAAATCCCAGGATCCGCTTTTTCGTCTTGTGCTGAGGCGGCCAAGACCATGCCTTCTGAAACACCAAATTTCATTTTTCTCGGTGCTAAATTAGCAACTAATACCGTGAGCTTTCCAACTAGTTGCTCCGGTTGATAGGCTGACTTAATCCCAGAAAAAACATTACGCATACGGCCTTCACCCACATCCAAAGTTAAGCGCAAGAGTTTGTCTGAACCTTCTACGTGAGCACACTCAACGATTTTTGCAATACGCAAATCAACCTTTGCAAAATCATCAATCTTGATTTCTGCATCGATCGCTTCTATATCTGTAGCAGCAGGTGCTGCTGCAGGCGTTTCAGGGGCATCAAATAAATCATCTAGCATTTTGCTCTCCACACGCGTCATGAGATGAGAATAGGCATTCACAACATGTTGATCAGGTAAAGGACGTGACACATCATCCCAAGTCAGCGGTGCAATGTTTAATAAGGCTTCAACTTGCGTAGCCAAAGCAGGCAAGACAGGTTTGAGATAAATACTCAACACACGGAAGGCTTCCAACAAACGGCTACACACTTCTTGCAGACGCGCGTTGTTCGCAGGATCTTTAGCGAGTTCCCAAGGTTTGTTCGCATCCACATACACATTCACTGCATCAGCTTGATCCATCACAGCACGTAAGGCTTTGCCATATTCACGCGCTTCATATAATGCAGCGATTTCACCACCGGCATGACGTAATGAAGAGAGGAATGTATCCTGCTCTGTGGCCCACTGCATGCTCACTTTGCCATCAAATTTTTTCGTGATAAAGCCTGCAGCACGGCTAGCGATATTGATGTATTTACCTATCAAATCACTATTCACTCTAGCGACAAAATCTTCAGGATTGAAATCCACATCTTCCACTTTTGCACTGAGTTTGGCAGCGATGTAATAACGTAGCCATTCAGGATTCATGCCCACATCTAAATAACGCAAAGGCGAAATTCCCGTGCCACGTGACTTCGACATTTTTTCACCACTCACCGTGATGAAACCATGAACAAAAATATTGTCAGGCACTTTCAGTCCTGCAAAATGCAATGTAGCAGGCCAAAACAAGGTGTGGAAATAGGTAATGTCTTTACCGATGAAGTGATATTGCTCGGTCGCGGGATCAGCCATGAAGGCATCATAATCACGACCTGTTTTTTGAAAATAATTTTTTAGTGAAGCGAGATAACCTATCGGTGCATCTAGCCATACATAAAAATATTTACCCGGTGCGTCTGGAATTTCAATGCCAAAGTAAGGTGCATCACGACTAATATCCCAATCACCTAAGCCAGCATCACCTTCTAACCATTCACGCGCCTTGTTAGCAACCTCAGGTTGTAGACGCTGTGGATCTAAAGCCCAGTGACGTAAAAATTCTACGCATTTCGCATCAGATAAACGAAAGAAAAAATGCTCTGATGATTTCATCACCGGAGTCGCACCCGTCAGAGTGGAGTAAGGATTTTTTAACTCAGTCGGTGCATACACTGCACTACATACTTCACAAGAATCACCATACTGATCTTTCGCACCACACTTAGGACATTCACCTTTAATGTAGCGATCCGGTAAAAACATATTCTTCACCGGATCAAAAAATTGTTCGATTGTTTTCGTCGTGATCAAACCTGCCTTATCACGCAACTGTTGGTAAATGAATTTTGAAAGTTGATGATTTTCTTCACCATCAGTGGAATGCCAGTTATCAAACGCAATATGAAAACCATCTAGATATTGTTTACGACCGGCAGCGATGTTTGCCACAAACGCTTGCGGCGTGACACCGGCTTTTTCAGCTGCGATCATGATAGGTGCGCCATGCGCATCATCGGCACCCACAAAATGCACTTCATGGCCACGCAGTCGCATGAAACGCACCCAGATGTCTGCTTGTATGTATTCCATAATGTGACCGATATGGAACGGCCCATTGGCGTAAGGCAGAGCAGTCGTGACGAACAGCTTTCTAGATGATGTGGCGCTCATTGCTAACTTTGGTGTGAAATAAAAGAGGGATTTTAGCAGTGCAGAGCAAATGCCTCATCGCGCTTGTGCTTGCAAAGGCTAAAATAGCGGTTTTCATACCCTGCTTGTGTTACTCGCTCAAGCTCTCTAGATCCCAGAACATGACCGTACGCACTCGATTTGCTCCCAGTCCTACCGGCTATTTACATGTAGGTGG
>JAIXOW010000016.1 GCA_027486615.1 Oxalobacteraceae bacterium
AAACGCATAAGCGTGGTCTTGCCTGCGAGTGTGGCGCCAAGAATAATATTGATCGCACCCGGTACTAGCGCAACCGTAAGAGGATAAAGATGCGTTTCAGCGCCCAGCTTTTTGCTGACGCCTTGTAGTTCAAGCCGCACTGCGCGTCTCCTAACTTTTTTCTGCGACCACTTTATTATTTACTGCGAGGTCTACAGAAGTGTTTTTTATTTTCGGTTTTCAATCCAACGATCTATCTTGTGTACAGTGTCTGCTGGCACATGGAGTCCCAGCTTAGAACGTCGCCACAGTATATCGGCACTGTTCTGTGCCCATTCATTTTTTAACAGATATTCCAACTCAGCCGCATACAAATTAGGCGCAAGCTCTTCACCCATATCGGCTAAGCTATGTCGTCCTGCCAATAGCTTGCTAGTACGGGTTCCATAAGCACGCGCATAACGCGTTACTAATTTAGCAGGCAGCCAATTAAATTCAGTTTGAAGTTGATAAACAAAACCTTCATATTCTCTTACCGATTTATTTTGTGGTTGCTTGCCGTATAAATCGCCACCTGGTAGGCAGGCATGTTCAGTCCATTTTCCAGCATGGTTGCCGAGTTTAGGTGCAAGCAAGTCGACCGCTTCTTCAGCGAGTTTACGGAAGGTTGTGATCTTCCCACCGAAAACGGACAGTAGCGGTGCAGTTTCACCTTCTAAATCTAATTTATAGTCGCGCGTGATGTCAGACGCGTTGGCTGACTCATCTTCCAACAAGGGTCGCACGCCAGAATAAGACCAAACCACGTCAGCAGGGGTAAGAGGCTTTTTGAAGTAACGTTGTGTGAGCTCACATAAATAAGTTATTTCGCTGGCGTCGATTTCTACCTTATTGGTGTCACCGTGATATTCCACATCTGTCGTACCTATCAGCGTGAAATCTTGTTCATAGTTGATAGCAAAAACAATACGGCCATCTGGATTTTGAAAGATATAAGCAAAGGGGTGATCAAACAATTGTTTGACCACGATATGGCTACCTTTTATTAAGCGCAGCGCTTTGGAGCTAGGCCTATGAGCAGCGTCTTGCAAAAATTGTGTAGCCCAAGGTCCGGCAGCATTAACGAGTGAGCGTGCGTGAACTTGAGTGGTCTGGCCATTTTCATTACGCAAGGTGGCTTGCCATTGGTCCCGCACGCGGCTAGCTATTTCACAGCGTGTATGTGTCAAGATGGTGGCGCCATGTTCGGCAGCATCCATCGCGTTGAGCACGACTAAACGCGCATCATCCACCCAACCATCAGAATAAATGAAACCCTTAGTGAATTCGGCTTTAAGCGATTGACCTGCAGGGTGGGTTCGTAAATTGATACTGCCTGAACCGGGCAGTAATTCACGTTTTGCCAGAAAGTCATATACCCAAAGTCCGGCTCGTATCATCCAAGCGGGTCGTTGACCTTGGTCATGCGGCATCACAAAGCGCATAGGCCACATGATGTGCGGTGCTGCGCGTAACAAAACTTCGCGCTCAATTAAGGCTTTGCGAACCAGTCCAAATTCATAGTGTTCGAGATAACGTAATCCACCATGGATTAATTTTGTGGAGGCCGACGAGGTATGGGAGGCCAGATCATCTTTTTCACACAGCACCACTGACAAACCTCGGCCGGCCGCATCTCTAGCGATGCCAGCACCATTAATGCCACCGCCTATGATGAGCACATCGCAATCGAGAGTTTGTTGGGCTACTTCCATGTGCTGTGAACGATATTTTTATGAAGTGTAATCAGGTGTGAGTAAACACTTTCACCAAAAGCCTTTATATAAAAGGCCATAACAAAACACTTACTCAATAAAAGAATAGAAAAATGAGATTGTGGATTGCTAAACAGGTGGTCTGTATCGATAATGAGCAATAACAATATCCTCTAAACGAACAAAAATCAACATACTATTCATCAAATGCGTTCGCTTCTTTTCTTTATTTTCTTTTTGAAATTTGTTCGGAATTGCCATGACACTTAATCCGCGTCAGCGACGATTGCTTGAGGCAGTGCGGCGCCATGTCACAGTGTCGGTTGAAGATCTGGCTTCGCAACTCCAAGTCACACCACAAACCGTGCGGCGTGATGTGAAATTAATGGAAGAAGCCAAACTTTTGGCGCGCTACCATGGGGGTGTGGGATTGCCTTCTTCGGTTGAAAATATCGACTATAGCCAGCGCCTAGTATTAAACATGGATGCCAAACGCAGAATTGCAGCTGCCGTTGCAGAGCGAGTTCGGCCTGGCAGCTCCTTGTTAATCAATATTGGCACCACCACAGAGGAAGTGGCGCGTGCGTTGGTGGATCATCAAGGCTTGCATGTGGTGACCAATAATCTGAATGTGGCTGCAATATTGGCAGATCAGCCTGGTTGTGAAGTCATACTTGCTGGTGGTTTAGTGCGTGGACGCGATCGCGGCATCGTGGGTGAATCGACCATAGATTTCATACGCCAGTTTAAAGTTGATGTAGGCATTATCGGCGTCTCCAGCATAGAGCCTGATGGCACCTTGCGCGACTTTGATCCACGTGAAGTGAAAGTAGCTCAAGCAATTATTGAGCAGTCGCGTGAGGTTTGGTTGGTTGCGGACTATGACAAATTTAGTCGGCAAGCGATGGTGAAATTAGCGCATTTATCAGAAATCGATAAACTTTTTTGTGACGCTGCGCCACCGCCAGCAATATCGAAACTACTGACAGA
>JAIXOW010000076.1 GCA_027486615.1 Oxalobacteraceae bacterium
AAAGGCCCGGCTCCGCCCCCCCCCCCCGTATTACGTCCCGGCTCGACTAGTAAAAGCTAGGGGCAATGTTTCTAGAGATAGGTTGGTTAACCCTCGTATTACGTCCCGGCTCGGCTAGTATAATAATATCACACTACCCCCACCACGGTGTGGTGTGTCGACGACCCGGGACGACCGGACGTCGACGACCCGGGACGACCGGACGTCGACGACCCGGGACGACCGGTCGTCGAGCCGGGACAACCGACGAGCCGGGCCTATTATGACCCGGCTCGACCGTCGTATTACGTCCCGGCTCGGATCGACGCTAACTAGTAAGTCCGGGACGACCGGTAGTCCCGGGTCGTCGACGTCCGGTCGTCCCGGCTCGTCCGTCGGTGTACTGTCCCGGCTTTTCTCAAAGTATCGACCGGCGGTCGTTGGCCCGGCCCGGCGGGAAAGCGACTAGACTAAGCGCTAATAGTAACTAGAGATATGCGCATGTGCGGGGGGTTCTCAGCGCGCGCACGGTACACCCATAAAATATTGATTTTCTTCAAAGTTGAAATAAAAGACTGTTATAAATCTTTCAACGTGATTTTTACAAGAGAAAAAAATATATAGAATAATTGGGAAAAAATTGCGCATCCAACTCTTACTTTTCCAACGCTCAACATTTGCGCTGAAGACTTGTATTTGGGTGGCACACCTCTTTGTGATGTCAGTAAAAGTCATTTTTATTCGCGTCCGAGATCCTTGATAAACATCAAGTAAACAGTCTTGGGTAGAATTCACCAATATATTTGAATAGAAACAGTAAAGATCTTTATTTTAAACAATCTTAACAAAATAAAGTTTCTATTGAGATGTGTAAGTTAAGAAATTTATACCAAATTCTAAAAAATGTTTTATTTTTTAGCAAAAAATTAACGACAAAAATTATAGTAAGTTAGTCATTTACTGCCTTGTAAAAAGCATTTGTAGATTGTTCTAGCCAGTAAGTACTGTTTTTAGCTTGTCTATTGAAGTGGCCACATGTGGCGAATGTCGACAGGGTTGGACACCGCTGTTCTAGCCAATGAGAATATGCGCATCCCACTATTTTTGACCCTAGCCCCTTTTCTGACAAAAAATATGCAGAAAAAACAAAAACAGAAAAAAAGTGTGAAAGAGCAAACACAGAAAATAGACTCCCCTCGAATCTTTTCTCCCAACTATTACGCATTATCGTTTGGTAGAAATTTTTTTTTTCCAAAAAAAAGTTACTTCATAGCTATTTACTATTGAAGGGTGCTCAATATTTTTACACTTTTGCTCAAAACAGTACATAAAATAAAGCAGAAAAAAAGTTTTTTCCAAAAAAAGTTACTTCATAGCTATTTACTATTGAAGGGTGCTCAATATTTTTCACTTTTGCTCAAAACAGTAAATAAAATAAAGCAAAAAAACATTTTTTTCCAAAAAAGTTACTTCATAGCTATTTACTATTGAAGGGTGCTCAATATTTTTACACTTTTGCTCAAAACAGTAAATAAAATAAGCAGAAAAAAAGTTTTTTTCCAAAAAAAGTTACTTCATAGCTATACAGTATTGAAGGGTGCTCAATATTTTTATATTTTTGCTGAAAGCAGTAAATAAAATAAAGAAGAAAAACATTGTCCAAAAAAGACACTAATACTTTATTTTATTTTTTCCGTTCACCTCTTTTAAAAGACAAATGATTCAAGTTCAAGATTTATTAAAAACTCATCGTCTTTTCAAAATTTTTTAATTTTTAGCAACGTTCATAATTTCACTTACTAGTTGAAATTTCGGTTGTTAGCATCCTCTTTTTTTGATGGGCATATTTTTACAGAATGAAATATATTTTCTGCTTGAAATAACTATTGGCAAAGTAGTTTTGTTATGAAATATTTTGTTAATTATTTCATAACAACACTATAACATCTTTATAATTTCTTTAAACTTGATTATAAACAAAATTATTTTGTAAACTTAACTTTTGTTATTTTGTTATGATTAAATAAAACGTAAAACTTCAATTTATTGTTGATTTTGTTCATATTAGATTTTACTTTGTTTTTTTAAAGGCCCCAAACTTGTTTTTTCATTTGCCCTTATTGTGCCACCAGATGCTTTCCAGTCAAGGACTCTATAGCTGCCGAGGTTCCAAACAAAAATAGTTTTAAATTTCAACTATAGAGGGAGTATTTTTCCCGTCGGATCAACGGTTGACACCCCCCCCCCTTGAATGACGCTAGTATGCGCACAAGGTCCAGTCGAAAGGTTTCCTTATTCTCATTCTCGAGTTTTCCAGTCTAATACAAAAGTAAAAGTAAAATTTAAAAAAATAAACTCCATCTTCATTTGATGATATCCAATCCAGCTACTACTGGGATTAACCATACACGCTATATATAAAACGCGTGCAGGATCAATCCTAGCAATAGACAGACCAGGGATTCGAACCCGAGCTAGATGTGTTAAGCCTGAGTTGTCCGGTGACGCTACCGCTGAGCTATCCATCCTCTTCGATCGGATGAGTGCATTTATTGAAATAGTTCTTTCTCAACTTATTCTGCTCGATTGTAGTCATGATTAAAATCTTAGCTTTCCGTACGATATATACGAAATAGATTTTAGATTTTATTTCGACTTAGTACCATGTGAAATACAGGTTATTTAAAAGTCGACAGAGAACATAATACGTTTGAGGTGTGCAATTACAATTCCTCATAAAATAGACGACGATAATTAAATGACATTAATTAAATATTGGTTTTACATGCTACATTAAAGCAGTAACAGACCGGTAACAATGCACTTCGTTATCGGAACAAATTGTTCCGATAACGAGTACACTAAATTTCTTTGTAGTAGTGTAACAGTGTTGACATTTTTTTCACAAGAGTGCGCTTTAAGAAGCAAATTCAATTACCAATTTTTTAAACCTACCAATGAAATGCTGTAACTTCACCAACTAAATAGACAATATCACTACAGATTTTCTTAACAAAATTCAATAACTTAAAAATTTATTCTTATTGAGGAAGTTTTGGCTTGATAACTTAAATTACCAATTAATTATTAATTAGAAATTAACGAATCCCCCCCCCCAATGTTTAGCCTGGCTATGTTAATGGTGATAGATACGGCGCCGACCAACATGTTTGATTTAAGTGAAAGTTCAAAAAATTGTTTTGTCATAATGTGATCACAATAAGAAATTGTGATAAGTCGGTAAAGTAAAAGCCAGAGTATCTCCCGCGGGGTCTGTAGAGGCCCCTAAGGGTCTCAGGCTCATCTAGTCCCACAAAACAAGGGGGGAGCCTGAGGGTTCCACTCTTAAGACATTTGTGAAAGAACAGAACAAGTGAGAAGAAAAGTACATTGAAAGTAGTAACTAGAAAAAGCTGCAAACGCGACGTTTACTACGAAAAATTTGTACATTTAACGTTGATGAAATTGGCAACAGAGTGATCAATTATCATAATAAACACCACTAATACAAAAT
>JAIXOW010000263.1 GCA_027486615.1 Oxalobacteraceae bacterium
CAGTTCACAAGAAATAAATGGCAGCAACGAAATGCGAGCTAAGAAAATAACTGAAGAACTTCATACTTTCTCTGTACGAAATGCCACTTTGAAGATTCAAGCAAAAATCCGTATACAACTGGATGGGACTTGGAATATCTTCAATCCTCATGTGATTGCACAAGGTTGGATCTAGTAAAAATTTTATTCGTTTGTTTTAAATTATCAGGCAGCTCTGTTTATGAGCTGCTTTTTTTTATTACCTTATTTTTGATCAAAAAATAAATTTAGTTATTTGTTCTTATTCGTTTCAATATTTATAATTTTTGTTTACCCTTGATTTTTCTTTCAACTCACTTCAAGGATAACAATATGGCGATTCCTCAAAGCATTACAAACCGCAACCCATCTCAATTACATTCAGATCAAGATTTTTTAAATCATAGTGAATCTAATTCTCTTGAAATTTCAATTCCACATATTTACTCACGTCCTTTTATTCAACACGATGTCTGGCAATTAAAAAATAATGCTGCTGCACGCAATTATGAAGTTGCTCTGGATAGAAGTTCTTATGAAACTCACTTTTATAATCAACAGCGGATTGCTGCAGTCATTAAAGGACGTCAGGAAAAATTTTTTATGGAGCATCCCGTTGCTACGCCAGCTGGATTTAGAAAATTTCTTGAAGCATCATTAGAGAAGATACTAACTGAGGCAGAATTTGATGCATCACCTTATGTCTGCAAAATAACTGATCCTAGCGATAATGGTTTTATTCATGGTTACGGAAAATATTTACTTTACGGTGATGATAATGAGGGCGCTCCCTTTTGCCTTCAATATTTTCATTTTGCACCCGGTCAGAAAACACCTTTACACGACCATCCCGTGGCTTGTGTTTCTTTAGTGGTGAAGGGACAAATTGTAGAAAGACATTATCAAGCAGTGTCTGCTACTGAAGCGCGCAAAACACAGATCACTCTCCGTGATTATTTTGATAGGAAGAGTATTCTTGATCTGAGTGCAACGAATATTCATAGCTTGAAAAATAAACAAACTAGCCATGCTGGATCGGTACATTTTTATTACATGGATGGCGATGTGACTAGTCGTGCAGTGAAAACGATTTATCTAAAAGCGCCGCAAAACGGTTTTTCCGTCATCAGAAATTTGCAATAAACGTTTAAGAACACGTGGCTACAATAAAAGCTGAAGCAAAACTTTGTAAAAAACCAAACAAAAAGGCCGATATCGTTTCCGATACCGGCCTTGATTTGGCGTCCCCACGGGGATTCGAACCCCGGTACTCACCGTGAAAGGGTGATGTCCTAGGCCTCTAGACGATGGGGACATAAACTTGTCCGTGCTGCTGACCTATTACTAACCGCTTATTTCTGACTTATTAAAACCGCACTGCACCTCGATTGTAGCTCAGTGGTGGAGGTAAGCGGGATCGAACCGCTGACCTCTTGCATGCCATGCAAGCGCTCTCCCAGCTGAGCTATACCCCCTTTTGCAGAAGCGGGATTATAGCCGAGTTTATTCCAGTCTGTAAATCGCTAACACTGCTTTCCTAATCAGCATCAGCCTTTAAAAGTATTACAAACCCTGACTAAGTCTACTGATTACTGTCTCACGACCCATCACGGTCAACACTACATCAACCGAAGGTGTTTGCAATTGTCCCGTTAAAAGTAGTCGTAATGGCATCGCTAGTTGCGGCATTTTTAACTGATGATCTGCAAGCACTTGTTTAATCGCTGCAGACAAGGCTTCTTTATTCCATTCCACTGTGCTGCATGCTGCAGTAAATGCTTGTAGCGCTGGCAAAATCGCTGGGGTGAGATGCTGCGTCATGAGTGCAGCATCAGGTTTGGGCTCACGATAAAACAGCATGGCAGCATCGGCTAATTCATTGATGGTGTTTGCACGATCTTTGAATAACTCCAATACTGTTTCTAGTGCTGGTGCGCCATCGAACTGTGCGCCTTCACGCATCAGCACTGGCTTAGTCAAGCTTGCTAATTTTGCGTTATCGGTTTGTTTGATGTAGTGATTATTCACCCAACCAAGTTTTTCATGATTGAATTGCGCTGGCGATTTCGTTAAATGGTCGAGGTCAAACCAACTACAAAACTGCTCCATGGAGAAAATCTCATCATCACCATGACTCCAACCTAAACGCGCTAAATAATTCAACATGGCTTCTGGTAGATAGCCTTGCTCTGGATAGTCCATCACACTCACTGCACCATGACGTTTCGAGAGTTTTTCTCCATCCGATCCTAAGATCATGGGCAAGTGACCATAGACAGGCAGGGTTCCACCCAAAGCACGCAAGATATTGATTTGTCGCGGTGTGTTATTGACATGATCATCACCACGAATCACGTGGGTAATTTTCATGTCCCAATCATCTACCACCACACAAAAGTTGTAAGTCGGTGTGCCATCTGGACGTGCAATCACAAGATCATCCATTTCGCGATTGGCGATAGTGATCACGCCTTTGACTGCGTCATCCCAACTGACTTCACCATCAAGTGGATTTTTAAAGCGCACAACTGGCTTACGATCTGCTGGCACAGGAGGCAAAGTCTTACCAGGTTCAGGACGCCACGTGCCGTCATAGCGGGGTTTTTCTCCGGCAGCACGCTGACGTTCACGCATAGCTTCAACTTCTTCTGGTGAGGCATAGCAGTGATAGGCGGTTCCCGCTTTGAGCATTTGCGCAATGACTTCGCGATAACGATCCATGCGCTGCATTTGA
>JAIXOW010000198.1 GCA_027486615.1 Oxalobacteraceae bacterium
CTATCCGTTTTGCTCATAAAAATTCCTCTTTAGTTGCGTAAGATTAATCATGACTAGGTATACTGTCCAATACCATTTTTATAGCTGACCATACCTTTTTGATATGGACGACCCACCAAGGAGTGGACATGGATTTGCGACAAATGCGCTATTTTTTGGCTCTTGCTGAGGAGCGTAATTTCACTCGCGCCGCTGAGCGACTGCACATGGCGCAACCGCCTTTGACGCGCCAAATTCAAGCGCTGGAAGAAGAGCTGAACGCTGTTCTTTTTTTGCGCTCGAATAAAGGTGTGACGCTGACTGCAGCCGGACAGGCCTTGTTGGAAGAAGTACCGAACTTGCTGGCTTTGGCGCAGAGAGCGAAAGAGCGTACGCTGCTCGCTAGCGAAGGACACACGGGGCAACTCGATGTAGGAATTTTTGGTTCCGGTGTGTTGGATGTGATTCCTCGTATCTTGGGTCGCTTTCATAGCGCACGACCCGAAGTGAAAATCGTTTTGCATCAATTGACTAAGACTGAACAAATTGATGCCTTGCGCGAACGGCGCATTAGCGTAGGTTTTAACCGACTGATCCCACCTGAAGATGATTTGGTGGTGGAGACTATTTTGCGCGAAGCGATGATGATTGCTTTGCCTGCTAAGCATCCTCTGTGCAAAAAGAAGGAAATCACTATTAAAGATTTGAGTTATCAACCTCTGATCCTGTATCCGCGTCTGCCTATTGCAGGTTTGGCGCAACAAGTTATGCAAGCTTTTGTGCGAGATCAGGCTGTGCTGCGTGTTGAACAAGAAGTCGAAGATGTACTCACTGCCATCGCATTGGTTGCGGGTGGCTTTGGTGTATGTGTAACCACAGCATCCTCGGCTAGTCTGCGACTGCCAGGTGTGGTGTACCGTCCCCTGATCAGTAACCATCTTCGTGAAATAGAATTAAGCTGTCTGTATCGACAGTCTGATGAATCGCCAGTATTGGCAGCGTTTATTTCTGTTGTGCGCGCATTCTCACTAGACTCAACTACGTCAGTGACGCAGTCGAGTCGCAAGCGAAGAACTTAATGCAGCATCAGGTATAAACATCGGTGAAGGTAGGTACTGCATCGCCGGTATGATAGAAAATACCAGTCCACAGTTTATCTTCAGTCCAAGTAGTAACAGGACGATCTGGTTGTGACAGATAACCTAAACCTGCAAAGGTTTCATTACGATTACCACTAGGATCAAAGAAGTAAATCGTTTCACCACGTGTGATGCCATGACGAGTTGGTGCCACATCGATTTTGACTTTTTTCTTCGCCATGATGTCGGCAGCTTTTAAAATATCGTGCCATGAATCGAGGAAGAAGGACACATGATGGAAGCCTGATTTAGGTGCACCCACGAAAGCGATGTCATGTGGTGTGCTGGTACGTGCAAGCCAAGTCGCTGCTTGAATAACACCACCTGGACCAACCATCACTTGTTCGACTAAATAAAAATCTAAGGCCTTGCACAAGAACTCGGTGTTTTCTGCAACAGTATTTACACCCGTTTCAGGATTGAGTTCACACATTAAGAGTACGTGATCAACCCAGTGCGCACCTGCACCCGTGAGGTTGTCTGGCCAAGGATCAGGATTGGTGCTACCTACTTCGGTACCCACAAATTCTTTTTGCGCAAACAAACGCATTTCATGACCGCTAGGTAGTTTGAATTGCAGCATACGGCCAGTTGCAGGCAATGCGCCTTCAGCTAATTCAGTTACCTTTACACCGTATGCTTCTATGCGTTGTTTTAAATCGTTTAAGTCGCTATCTTTTTCCACTTTATAAGCAACGTGATTTAAACCAGCTTGATCCGATGGTGTGAGTATGATGGAGTAACGATCCCATTCATCCCAGCATTTCAAATACACATTACCTGATTTATCTTCCATCGTTACTTTCATGCCCAGCACTTCTGTGTAGTGCTTGACTGCGGCTGCCATGTCCATCACTTTGATACTGGCGTGCCCTATGCGCATCACTCCCATTTTTGTCTCCTTATTTATTTCGTTATTGCAGGTGGGGTGGCCTGCCCGGGAAACCCCTTAGAAAACGGTTTAATCATCTTGCCTGCTACTTCAAGCTTCACCTCGCACGTTGGCCCTACTCTGCAAGCCAACGTATAGCCTTGTGCCTCTTCAGATTCAGTTACATGAGCACGACTGACTGGGCCTAATACTTCTGTCTTGCCTTGTAATATGCGAACCTTACATACACCACAACCACCATTCACACATCCAACTGGTATACCTTTACGACCTAAACGCAGCATGCCCTTTAACAAGCTCTCACCGACTGCACAGGGATAACATTCACCTGTTTGTTCTATCGTGACTTGCACTTTAGGACGAAAATCAAACATAGCTATTGCTTACACGCGTTTAAAGAATGCACTACGTGGTTTAGAAGCATCGGCTGCGGTAATAAATTTTTCAGCATAGATATCACGTTCATATAAACGACCTTGCATCAAAGTCGATAAACACGCTTCTATCATGACTGGTGGTCCACATAGATAAGCTTTGTGTCCAGAAAAATCACCATTGAAATGTTCTTTGGCAGCGTCATGTACAAAACCTTTGAGACCATCAAAGCCTGTGGCATCTTCACTCAATGCAGGAACATAATGAAAATTCTTATGTTGTTGAGCAAGCGCTTTAAATTCTGCGTCGTAGTACAACTCAGCCAGATGTCGTTGGCCATAAATAAGCGTGATCTCTTGTTGCGATCCTTGCGCTAATAAATCCAAAATCATAGAACGTGGACTGGATAGACCCGAACCACCTGCCATAAAGATAATGGGTTCTTTTTCTGAACTGCGTACAAAGAAACGTCCATAAGGACCAGATACACGTAGCTTGTCGCCTACTTTTAATTGATTGTGTAAATAAGCAGTACCAGACCCGCCTTCTACAATACGTACGTTAATTTCTAATTCACCATTACGTGCAATTTCTTCTGGTGCGTTGGCTATAGAAAATGGACGACCACCTTCTACACCTGGCATGATGAGTTGGACATATTGTCCTGCCTGAAAATCTATCGTTCTATCTAGCTTTAACCAAATACCTTTGATAGTAGGCGTGAGCGTTTCTATACGACTGACGACGGTATCGAAATCTTCTACAGGGATAATGCGTGCATCAGGCTCATCATCAATATCGGCTTCAACCGTTACATCGCTTTCTAAGGTGGCGCAACAGGCTAATGTTTTACCTTCATCACGTTCAAAATCCATTAACGCAAAAGGATTAGAGACGCCATGATCGACATTGCCACCTAAGACTTGTACTTTGCAAGTGCCACACAAACCATGACCACAAGCATGCGGAATATAAATACCTTGACGTAATGCTGCATCAAGTATGGTTTGACCTTCTTCAACTTCGATGGTCGCGCCTAAGGGTTCAATAGTAAGTTGCGAAGACATGATGTGAATGTAATGTCAGACGGTTTAAAAAGCTTGTTTACCTTCACCAGCAGAAGCACGACTACCTTCTAATGCAGGTGTACGAAAACGAATGAGTGATTTATGAGCTAGTCCATGATGTTCTAATGACTTACCCACATCCGGTATGAAACGCGTATCCGAGTTAAACCACTGAGTACGCTTCCAATCGATATCTTCAAACTCAGGATGTTCGCCATAAAGTTCAGGCAATACATCGCGAATCAAAGCACCAAAAGGCAAGGTCGGTGGCAAGGGCACACATAAGGGTGCCGCAAACATTAAATGATTTTCCCAACAGAGATAAATCAAACGTTTGCCATGAAATAGATTTTCTCCATCTTGCTGATGCAACGGATACTCACCTATGCTTACCATCAAATCCTTGCCAGTTGCCTGCATGATTACTCTCCGTGTCCTTGTGGCTTCATACGACCACTCCATTGTCTGAAGTGTTGACGATCTTCGCTGGAAGAAAATTCGCCATTATCTTCACCACCATTAATGCCGTAGTAGCGAATTACTTCACGTACTGGACTATCGCCTGGTGATGCAGGATTGATTTCATCTGGGTAGCAAGAGCCTTGATAAATTTGATGCACAGGTATCCATGCTTGCACATATTTTTTGGGCTCATGCTCGAAGATCTCTTTGCAATGATCACTACAGAAGTGATACTTCATACCGTGATAGGTCGTCTCGCGCAGAGCGATTTCTGTTGCATCACCTGGCTCAGTAAACAGAGTTGGTACCTGACATACCTGACACAACATAGGCAGAATCTGGTTATACCAACGGCCTTCTTTACCTTCAGCTTGCTCGCCCCAATGCTCTAGGCGCGCACGATAATGACGTTGGAAAGTGTCTGGATATTTGCTCGACAACCAATCCAATTCATCTTTACTAGGAATCCATGTATGGAATGCAGCAGCATGACCATATTGATAGAAGGTTGCCCATGCTTGATGGCTGATGTGATCTTTACCTTCGCAAGCATCTTCCCAACCTTTAGGCTTACGAATACCGTAACGCGCTAAATCAGCAAACAATGCACCACCGTTAGATTCCGCATACATTTCCCATGCTTCTTTCCAACTCATGACACGCTTAGGCAGCATGTAGTCTTGCATCATGGCGACTAAGGTTAATAAACGATAACCACGCCAGAACCATTTATCCATCCAACGTTGAACGATAGGCACATTGCCTGGATCTTGTTCCAACATGAATTTAATACACTCAATACCGAGTGTCATGTGACGTGATTCATCTGACTGTGCAGAGAAACCGAATGTCACAGTTGATAAGTCACCGTTATGTGCAGCGCCACTCATGAACGGAACGAATAATAAATTCGTCAGTACATATTCGAATGAAAAACTAACCGCTGTTAAGAATTCAAATGGACCACCTGAGTAAGCATCTTCAAAGAAGCTCTTAGGTACAGACAGATACCAAACATTATCAAACCAGTGATTGGCATTGTGCATGCCGTTGTAATACTTGTTGTAATGCGAAATCGCATGCGTTTCTGTTTGGAAGTGACGCAATTCATCCACTGCTTGCATTTGTGATGCAACACGTGCACCAGCGCCAGTGAATTGACGACCTGCATGAGCAAAGCCACGATGTGCGTAATACTCTAGTGGCGTCACACCTTGGATAAAGAGTTTCAACGCATTGATATAACGCGCATCAGTTACACCTAATTCACCATGACTTTGTGCAAAGGCTTCAATCACGGCATAGAGTTTTTTCTCTTTCTCTGCCTGATATTTCCAGTAAGCGTCCATGGTGAGACGGAATGGATCTTCCCATTTATCCCAGTCATGAATTTTTATGCCTTCGTATTTATCGTAGGGAAAAACTTTATCCATAGGCTGATAAGTAGTGTCCCAATGCAGACCACGCGTCATGGCTGCATAACGCTCTTTCAAACCTAACTTCTTTTTTACGACTCTTGTATCCATCTTCAATCTCCTGATCAGGGGGGTTGTTCTCGTTATAAATTCTATTAAAGTCCGACTGACTCACGACCACTCACTGGGAAGTAAGCGCGATGCAAAATATCTGGATCATCACGCAACTTACCTGGCTCACCGTCGTATGAAACACTACCTCGCGACATCACATAAACATGATGGGCAAGTGCTAAAGCTAATTGCGTAAATTGTTCAATCAATAAAACACCGATACCACTGGCAGCAATTCTACGAATCACAGGTACTAAACGCGCAACAATCGTGGGCGCTAGACCAAACGATAATTCATCAATGACTAAGAAGCGTGGAGTCACGATGAGTGCTTGAGCAATCGCCACCATTTGTTGTTGACCACCAGAGAGATCTCCAGCAGCTTGTTGCAATTTCTCTTTTAATTCTGGAAACAATTCAACGGTGCGCTCTATTGATGCATTGACCTCACCACGCGACAAACTGCCGCCTGCGACTAGTAAGTTATCACGCACTGTTAATTCGCGCAGAACCTGATGGCCTTCGGGCACGGTGGCCACACCACGACGGCGAATTTCATCTGCATCCATGCCAACCATGTCCACACCATCTAACCAAATCTCACCGAACGCAGGCTCAATCACACCTGAGATGCCTAACACCGTACTTGTTTTACCAGCGCCATTTGCACCCATCAATGCGGTAATTGAAGCAGGTGCAATGCTTAATTCAATCGCCTGGGTAACTGGCTTAGTACCACGCACCATCACTAGATTTTTAATCTCGAGACGATCATGACGTAAATTAGCAGGAGGAATTTTTGCACTCATGCTGCCGCCTCCAATTCATCAAAATTACCCAGATAAGCTTGTTGCACTTCTGGTTTTTTCAGTACTTCTAAAGTAGGACCTAAAGCAAGCAACTTACCAAAATCGAGCACCATAGTTTCATTACAGCAGGCAGAAATTAAATCAACGTCATGGTCAATTAAAAATACTTGCGATTTGCAATAACCCGGTATGCCACGTATTACTTTTTGCAGATGCTCAGATTCAGAACCACTCATACCTGCACCTGGTTCATCCAACATAACTAATTTAGGACTACCAATTAATGCTTTCGCGATTTCGGCAAGATGACGTTCTTCTGTAGACAAATCACTGCCACGGCGATTCAGTCTATGACTCAGTCCTACAAAATCAATTGCGCCATACACGGCTTTGCGTCTAGCTTCTCTATTCTCAAAAGTTGAATGATCTGCAATCGCTTCTACATTTTCTAATAGCGTTAAATCTTCAGCGATCTGATCGGTTTGAAAAGTACGACGTAAACCAAATTCTGCACGCTTATGCGCTGGTAAACCTGTAATCGTTTCACCATTCACTTTTACCCAACCAGTCTTTGGCTCTACAAAGCCAGACATCACATTTAAGAGTGTGGTCTTACCTGCACCGTTCGGACCAATTAATCCTACGATGGGTTTAGTTAAGTTGACTGTTAAACCATCAATCGGTTTAACACCACCAAACTGCACACTCACATTATTAATTTCTATCATCGCTATCTTCCTCAATCAGCGATAAGCCGCAAATGGTTTGGGATAGCGCTCATCTATGCGCTGACGTAAAGGCAGAATGGCTGGATACAAAGCTAATTCAATCAAGAAGCGAATCACAATTGCACTCCAAATAATTGCTAAGGCAACGTTGTAATCCACATCAAACACACCCGATGCAACCCAACCTACAAAGTAACCAATGAAGAGCATATTCAGCGCACGTTTTACTATGCGATGGTCAGGCATTAATCCGACTGCTTGCATCACTCTTGCAAGTCGCAATGAAATCGCAGCTTCCACATCTTCCGCAAAATCTTGTACGCGCTTACCAAAGAAGCCTAGCAACATCCAGCACACACCAGGTATCGCTTGTCTGAATAAGAGTGCAATTAAGGCGATGAATAAAGCCCCAGCAAAACCAGCCACACCTAAATAAGAAGCGGTTATTGCCAGTCCAACTGAAATCACACCCCAGATCACAGAGCCTTCCACAATACGACTAATACGTACGAATTTATAAAAGTCTGCTAACTGTCCTGCTAAACCTTTACGGCCTTGTATGAGTGAGACTAATAAAGCAAAACCATAAAACGCATTAGCAAGATTACCGTCTACACCATGATCATTCAGTAATGCAGGTAAAGCACGTATGAGTAAACCTGCAAACACAGCACCCATCCAATGATAAGCACCACCAACAATTGTGAGGGCATATAAAAGTATGGACTGACTAGTTGGGAAACCCGTGTTGTCTAACTGTCCGTTTAAGCCTGCCAGCAAACCACCTGCTAAACCTGCAAGTGCACCACCCATGGTGAAAGCTAATGCTTTGTAACGCACAACTGAAACACCGGCTGCAATCGCTGCTGCTTCACTCTTACGTATCAAACCCCATGCACGACCCGGTAAGGTTGCGCGTGACCATTCGATTAAAGCCATACCGGCAGCTAACCAAAACATCACATAACGGAAGTAAGCAGTATCTGTTGTTGCTAATAGTGGTCGTTGAATTAATGCACGCTGACCATTGACTACATGACCTGTCCAACCTGGACCACCATCAGGAAAACCAATCACGTTCACAACGACTTGAACTGCTGCTGCAATCATTAACGTTAACAATGCGAGATATAAACCGCGCATACGCAAAGCAGGTAAACCTAAAATCAAACCAAACAAACCTGCTATAACTGCACCTAGGATGAGAGCTAATTCAAACGGTAACGCAAGACCATGAATCAAGCGTAAGCAAAACCAACCACCTACACCTGTTAATGCAAATTGTGCCAATGACACCATACCTAACTGGCCATACAAGAGTGAGACTGTTCCTGCAACTAAGGTTAAGCAAGCAACGGTACTAAATGTATTCAACCAATACGCTGAAAACAGCATAGGTCCCAATAAGGCAACCACTAAAAAAGTGATCAGCATTGGTAGCACACGCTGAAATGGTGTGCCTGGTGGAATATCGGGTTTATCTTTATTACGTGCCATCTCATTTACTCCAAGTGGCTGTTATCACGGGACAGGCCAATGCCATGACGCTGTTGCCATAACACGGCGAGAATAGCGACCACAAATGCTGTCGCTGATCCATAACGCTGAACTTCAGGGACTAAGTTAGCCATCGATTCAATCACACCGATAGCAATGCCACCTAATACGGTCGCAGTCAGAGAATTCATTCGTCCTACCATGGCAGCAGCCATTGCAGGGATTACGAGAAAAGTTAATACGGTAGGATTTAATCGCACCATGTTGCCCATGAACAGACCACTAATGCCGGCTAATAAACCTGCAAGAGTCCAAGCCCATGTATCTACATTTTTAATTCTTACACCTACCATTGCACTTAATGTGCGATTACTTTGCAGGGCGCGCATGCGCAAGCCCAAAGAAGTTTTTGCAAGTAACCACAACATACCCACTGTCGCTGCTGCTGCAAACATCAGCGCTGCAACACGTGTATGAGAAATTAGGCGGCGGCCATCAAACTCTATGCCGCCGGAATCAGTCGGTAACACTAATCGACGAGGTTCATCACCCCAATACCACTGAGCGATACCCATAATCATTAAAGCAAAACCGAGTGTCGCCATTGCACGCACCACACGATCTTGATGTGTGAGTGAAGGTGCAATGAAACGACCATAGGCCCAGGAAAGAGTAGTTGCAGCACCTACACCTGCAACCCAACCCATCCAATCTTCATACTCCAGATCGATGACTTGCCAGCACACCATAGCGGCTAAACCACCAAGTGCACCATACGCAAAGTTCACCACACCGCTAGCGCGATATAACACCACCAGACCTACACCTGATAATGCATACACCGCTCCAACGCTGATACCAACGACGAGGAAAGGAAGTAAGGATTCCATGTTTGACTCGGTTTACTTTAATTTATATCGCTTCTGATTAATTAATTAACCAGACCGCCCTTAGCTTCGAGCTTCAATATATCTTCTAGCTCTGCATCTTTGGACTGATAGCACTCGCTCAAAGTTTTGAAACCACCTTTAACTAATTGCGCAGCACGACCTTTGTGGTTAGCCTGATGACGCTCACCTGGTCCGAAGTACCAAGGTGCACACATCATGTCGGATTTCCATTTTTTGGTATTCACGATTGCTTGATAAGCTGATTTGCGATCGACATTACCTTTGATGCTTAACAGTGCGTCGGTCACAACACGTGCAGATAAATAACCAGCTTGTGAGAAGGTGTCACGTGGATCCTTCTTGTCGCCGTATTTTTCCATCACAGCTTTCCAGTTGGTGTTATCAGGACCAGTACCATCCATAGGCTCTAACTCCATATGTACATAGAGTTTGTCGTGCCAGTATTTACCAACTGCTTTAGGCATATCTACGTGATAAGCAGAAGTAGGCAGACCCCACTTTGCGCTCTTACCTAAATCCTGCTGTTCAGCTGCAGTCAAAATAGGCAGCATCATGCCGCGTGGCATACCGAGTACAACGCCTTCGCTTTTCGCTGCCGCTACTTGCAGTGCGATTGCATTGCCATCGAGTTGGCCTGGATCGAAGATCACGGTTTTCACAGGGATGTTGTTGGCTTTACCGTAGGACTCAACACCACCACATACCCAGTCACCAAAACCAGGAATGCCAGGCGCTACGCAGGTTAAGCTTTTCAACTTAAAGGTTTCAACAATGTACTGAGCTGCACCCAGTGTGGATTGACGTGGACCTTGATTGAAAGAGATATAGTTTTTGCCGAAGAAGCAAGCACGCGGAACACCAACACCAGCTACTGAAGCAACACCTTCATCTACATATAGCTTGTTGTTAGCACCGCACTCAACGAAACTGGAAGAACCAGCCATCGCTACTACTTTGGTGTCTTTAACTAATTTGTTTGCTGCTTGTGAAGCGACTTCAGGATTCCATGTGTCATCTTGAATGGTGTAAGCGATAGGACGGCCATTGATACCGCCGTTTGCGTTCACACATTTAAAATAAGCATCTGCTGCACGTGCGGAAGAAGAAAAGTCCTCTGGTCCGGTTTTACCAACGATTGCGCCGATTTGAATCGGTTCACCGCTGGCTTTTTTACCGTTACCTAAGCCACATTTATCTTGCGCCATTGCACCACTAGCGACAAACGTCATTGCAATAACGAGTGCGCTACCAAGGTAGGTGGTCTTTTTCATCAGTTACTGTCTCCGTTTTAATTTTTTTAAAACCACGGTCCCACTTCACAACCCACACTGCAGTCGGGCCCGCAAAGGCTGCAGTGCTTTGCAAGATCCAGCAATTAACCGCAGGAACCGCGTATTCCTTCTAAACCTGGTGTTCTAAATCTCAGTACAGATTTATGTGTGAATCCATGCTCTGCTAATGAGCTTTTCATGTTGGGTGTGAACATGGTGGCACTTTTAAACCACTGCACACGCGTCCAATTTATGTTCTTAAATTGTGGATGCTGTCCATATAACTCAGGCAAAATCTTTTGCACCACATCTTCTAAGCTAGTCGACAACGAAATAGTCACACAACAAGGTGCGGAGAAAATCATGTGCTCATCCCATGCAACATAGAGCAAAGGCTGTGCAAAATTTTTCACCGCATCATGCGTTGAGTGCTCATAACTTCCAATCGCAGCCACGCTCATAGCTGTGCCTCCTGTGGATCTTGACCTGCACCCCAGTTTTCAAAATTCAATGCATCTTCTGAATTGGTAAAGTCACCATTGTCATGACCTTGTACGATCTGACAAAAATCAAGCACTGCTGCTTGTCTATCGAAGCCCGCTGTATTTTCTTGCACACCCGCGTTGTAGCAATGCCCTTGTAGGATTTGATGCGAGGCTAAATGTGCCTGACTATATTTTTCAGGTTCATTACTGAAAATTTCTTCGCAATGATCACTACAAAAATGGAACGCCTCACCTGCATGCTGTGTTTCACGATAGGCTGTCCAACGTCCACTACCTTGCTCTGTAAAAATCAAAGGAAATTGACAGGTTTGGCATTGCATAGGCACAGACTGATTATTAAAGCGCTGACCTGCTGCATGTAGTTGTGCGTAATGTTCTAAACGTGGTCTGTACCAACGATCAAAACTATCCGGATATTTTTGACTCAACCAATCTAGCTCTGCCACTTCTGGCACCCAAGTATGAAATGCCAAGGTATGACCAAAGCCATAGTACGCATTCCATGCTTGATGACTGATATGGTCTTTCCCTTCACAAGCTTGATCCCAACCTTTAGGTTTACGTAAACCGAGTTGCGCTAATTCTGCAAACAGCGCTTCACCTGGTTTTTGTACAAACATATCCCAGCCTTCTTTCCAGCTCATCATGCGCTTGGGCACCATGTAGTCTTGCATCATGGCGGCGAATGTCATCAAACGATAACTACGCCAAAACCATTTATCTATCCAACGCTGAATGATGGGTAAGTTTGCTGCATCTTGTTGTAACAAAAATTTCACTGCTTCTTGTCCCATCGTCATATGACGAGAGCTATCGGACTGCGCGGTAAATCCGACACTGACTGCAGAGAGATCACCGTTATGCGCTACTGCACTCATTAATGAGACAAATAATGGTCTAGTTAATAAATCATCGAATCCAAAACTTAAACCGATTAAACGCTCAAAGGGACCTGCACTAAGAGCATCTTCCGCAAAACTTTTTGATACGCTTAAATACCATGCATGATCAAACCATTGCGGCGCATGATGCATACCATTGAAATATTTATTGAAGTTTGAAATAGCATGCGTTTGATTTTGAAAGTGACGTAACTCATCAGCACTTTTCATTTGCGTAGCAATACGCAATGCATCACCACGCAAACTACGACCTACTTGAGCAAAGCTACGATGTGCGTAATATTCATTCGGTGTAATGGCTTGAATAAATAGCTTCAGCAAATTCACGTAACGACCATCACTTACACCGAGCTGACCATTATTTTGTGCAAAGGCATCGACAACTGCATACAGACGTTTTTCTTTTTCGCCTTGATATTTCCAGTAAGCGTCACTAGTCAGACGGAATGGATCTTGCCACTTATCCCAGTCATGAACTTTGATGCCTTCATATTTATCATGCGGAAAAACTTTATCCATAGGCTGATAAGTTGTTTCCCAATGCAAGTCATGCGTCATCGCTGTGTAGCGATCATGCAAGCTATGCTTGTTTTTCTCAACGCGCTTGTCCATGTTTGAACTTTCGTTAGTGTGAGAAGATGGTCTCGGTGGCGATTAGTGTTTCCAGCTCAATGTGAACTGGTCATCATCTTCATCAATGTTGCCTGATAGTGTGACTAAGTTGATATGCAACTGCTGCAAATCATAAGGACGACCAATTTGTTCTTCTATGGTTTCGCGCTTAATCACTAATCTTCCAGGTGCATCAATTTTTACTAAGCCAGGTGAGTACACCACTTGTGCTTCTGGATTGTCCGCTACGATTGCATCAACCAATGGGCGCGAATCTTCGTTAGATTGAAACGCAATAAAGACATTAGACATAGTGCTGTTCTCCTAGATGACTGGTGGCTACTTAAATAGCAAGTCCGGCTTTGGTTGCACGTGCATTGAGTGCCTCACGCGTCTCTTGCAATGCTTCTTGACCATGTTCACCAAGAGCGATTTCTGCCACAGGTGCTAATGCTGCTTGAACACGATCCGACCAAATTTTTGTCCAGTCAGACATTAATGTTTTGTTCTCTGGAGATTCTGCTGCTGCAGCTTTGATGACAGCATCTACCCAACGCACACATTCGTCATGCCATTCAGGCATAAACGAAGTCAACATTGCTATCGCTGTGCCGCCCTTTAATGTGAGATGTTCATCTACATAAGAGCCATAAATCAAAGGATAGAGTTGTCCGTCTAACGCTAAATTTTGCGCTACAAACATTTCCATAGGATCTTGAATAACAAGTGTGTCTTCGACTAAGCGACGTAGTACCTGCCAACGTGGATCATTTAACCAATCATTTTTACCTGCATCGAGAATGCCTGGCTCATCGACCGCCAATCCTAAGCGTGTTAAATATTGGGCGATACCTAAATGATCCATAGAATGGAAAGTAGTGGCCGCTGTTAATGCAGTGCCATATCCATACGCCGCAATAAAGCAGTTATTCATATTCCCAGCCCAAGCCACATGACGCAGTGGCATTAAGACCTGACAAGCACTTGCACGCACCTCATCCGACATACGACCTAATAAACCACGCGCTTCGACAAATTGATAATTCGCTTCAACAGCCTCTTGTTGACGCGCCCGCGCCATGGTCCAAGTTGCGTAGTAATACTGACGCGGATCTTTTAAGACATACCAATCTTCGAGTTTGATTGCTGAGCGTGAAGCATCAAACAATTCATATTTAGGATCCCACGTAGGACGGTAGTGAAAATTCTGGGTAGGTTGTGCGCCAAAGGTAGCTTCTTGATAACGCGTAGCAGGCTTATCCCCACCGATGTAGCGCGCTACATGCGTAAAGGTGTTACGCGAAGGTTTAATTTCTTTAGCTTGTAAATCAATACTCGTCATGACTTTGGTCTCCTAGCTTTTCACCCACGGCATTCGTGAGGAACTCCACTTTATTTTTTAAACAAAATTCATTGAATTGCTCTTCCGGCAGTACCAACTCGACCGACATATCTGGCCAACCTACAGAAAACTCAAAGGCAACTAAACCATTAGGTTGACGCTGCGTCACCCGCACAAAACGACGCGCCAATGTTTCTGCATCGGTATTCACCGAATCCAATACCGAAATCGGCATGGGATTAGGTAAAGCATCTTTTGGATCACCACTGCTCATAAATAAGATTTCCGTTATAACAAGATATTCTATTTCGCTATATCTCTAATGCAATTGGTGTGCCAGTGTTTCCTTCAGAAACTAAAAATATCGATATTTTTGAGTAATTCCTAGGTTTTTCATCATTTCGTGAATAAAAGAAATGTTCATATAAATAGCTCAGTTAACAAAAAAATCATATTTTCACTGGTCATTTTTTATCATTTGATGAAATTACTGGTAAGAAATTTCATCAAATGATAAAGTCAGTGATGAATTGCTCAATAATCGAACATTTCAAAATGAACATCTTATTCAGCCCTTATATCGATATTTAAATGGAATTTCCTAACCTGCCTCCCATGCCACAAGATGCCGACCTGCGGCGTTTGGTGCATTTTTCTGCGGGAGATGGTCGGATCTGGTTGGCTGGACATCGCATGCTTTTGTTGCATGTCGAGGCTTTGGGTGGATTGCGACGTGAATTAATGCAAACCATAGGCATTGCGCAAACCCGTCGCGTTTTAATGCGTGCAGGTTATGCGTCCGGTAGTCGCGATGCAGCACTTGCCAGACAAGTGCGACCGAATGCTTCACCTTATGAACAATTTACTGTTGGCCCTCAACTTCATATGTTGGAGGGTGCAGTACAAGTCACCCCAGAAAAATTCGAATTGAATTTAGAAACCGGTGAACATTTGGGCATCTTCCGTTGGGATCATTCCTGGGAAGTTGAAACGCACACCAAGCATTTTGGCCAACAAACTGAACCAGTTTGTTGGATGCTGTGTGGTTATGCCTCTGGCTACGTTAGCGCTTTCATGGGACAACCCGTCATTTATAGAGAAACGCAATGTGGTGCCTGCGGTCACTCACACTGCCTCATTGAGGGCAGACCCCTCAAAGACTGGCCAGATGGCGAGCAACTTCAAGAAGATTACGCTGCTGATTCACTGCTGGTACGCATGGAAGACTTGCAAGCAGAAATTGAAAGTTTGAGAACTTCAATTAGTCCTAGCGACGATCTTGGTGAACTCATAGGACGATCAAAATCATTTCAGCAATCTATAGAACTATTACGTAAGGCGGCTGCCACACAAGTGACCGTCATGCTGACAGGAGAAACGGGTGTTGGTAAAGAACGTTTTGCACGAACCCTGCATGGATTAAGCCAACGTGCGAATCAACCTTTTATTGCAGTTAATTGCGCAGCATTACCGCATGAACTGATAGAAAGCGAGTTATTCGGCGCTGAAAAAGGCGCCTACACTGGCGCAGGTGCTGCTAGAGCTGGACGCTTTGAACGCGCTGATGGCGGCACTTTATTCCTCGATGAATTAGGTGACTTGCCTTTAGCAGCGCAGGCTAAACTTTTACGCGTTTTACAAAATGGTGAAGTCGAACGATTAGGTTCTACCCAAGTTCGTAAAGTAGATGTTCGCGTTGTAGCAGCAACCAATGTGGATTTGGCTGCTGCTGTGGAAACTGGTCGTTTCCGTCGCGACTTGATGTATAGACTCAATGTCTATCCAATTGCGATCCCACCTCTGCGCGATCGAGTAGAAGACATAGAAGTTTTAGCCAATCATTTACTTAAAAAATTCATGGCGCAACACAATAAACGCGTAACAGGCATTACAGATCGCGCGCTGGATGCAATGCGAAATTATCCGTGGCCTGGCAATATTCGTGAACTTGAAAATCTGATTGAACGCGGACTTATCGTCACAGCAGCAGGGCAAATGGTGGATGTGGAAGATTTATTTACTATCCCACCAAGTTACGAACGTGTCTCGATTAATTCATCGGGTGAATTACAACAGAATGCTAGTGCAGAATTTCATACCTTGTTTGAAGATTTACAAAAGCGTGGACTCAGTCTCGATGTATTAGAAGATGGTTTAATTCAAGAAGCAGTCTCACGAGCTGGTGGCAATTTATCTGCTGCCGCACGTTCACTAGGCCTCACTCGGCCTCAGCTAAGTTATCGCTTGCAGCGTATGCATAAAGAATAAAAGATTTTATTAATATTTAAGAAAAGAAGAAGTCGTTTCGTGACAAAAAAAACTCTCAATAACAAATTACATTTAGCTGAAGCTAGTAATGTGACGGGCTATCGCACACTAATTGAACGTGCTTATGAAGAGCTACGTGAAGATATCGTTAATGGAAAACTAGCCCCAGGCACTAAATTACTGATCGAGCATCTCAAAGATCGATATCAAGTTGGCGCTGGCACCTTACGTGAAGCATTAACCCGACTCTTAAGTGATGCTCTCGTTATTACAGAGGGACAACGAGGCTTTAAAGTAGCGCCAATTGCGATTGAAGAGTTGATAGATATTACGCATTTACGCGTCACTATAGAAACTCAAGCTTTGCGTGACTCCATACGGCAAGGTGATGCGCAATGGCGCAAAGATTTACAACAAAGCTACGAAATACTTTCGCAGTTTGAACAGCCACTACTGCCTGCTTATGCAAAAGACTGGGAAAAAGCTAATGCTAAATTTCATGTAGCTTTACTCGCTGCCTGCAATTCACCTTGGACTTTGCGTGTCTTACATCAACTCACTCAAAATGGAGAGCGTTATCGTCGCTATGCGATAGGCTTACAAACTGAAAGAGATGTGCATAGCGAGCATGAATTAATTTTTAATGCTGCGATAGAAGGTAATGAAGCACGCGCTGCTTTAGCATTAGAAGCACATATACGCGCTACGCCAGAACTATTAATCAAAAGCGTACAAAAAGGGATTAATGTTTTTCATCAAAAACAAAATTAACCTGCATCACTGCTGCTCAACATCAGGGAATTGATTCATTCCCTGATTACATCAAACTCCCCGCCTAGCTACATTCCTCATTTATTCCACCACTGGAATGTTCAATAACTCTACGTAAATTATTTGACCTATATCTAGGTCAAATTTTTATCTTTTCTAAGGTTTAAACAATAAAAAAATTAATCTCTGCTTACTCTTATACAGCGATTTAAGCCTTTAAATTCAAAGTACTAGCTAAACATATCTCGTAAATTATTCGACTATTTCTTCGTAGCAATTTGACAATACATATTGAATGTTTCATTATTTTTACAACACTTTGAAAATGGAAAAATAAATAAAGCAAATTATTTCCAATTGATATGACTGATAACTTAATAAGTTCCAGAAAAACTATGAAAAAAAAATTAAATGCTTTAGCGGTTTTAAAAATTACCGCCATGATTTTCTATTCCATCGCCATCATTTTTATAGCGACCATACCTTTTACCTTAGAGGCAAATATCGCCATAGCAATTGGTCTGTCCTCAATTTTATTTTTGGCATATGCATTGAGAGAAAAAGATAGCATCAAAAATAATTTCACCATTCGCTTCTTTGTTATTAGTGCTGGATTATTTTTGTCCTTACATTATCTTTACTGGCGTGGCACGCAAACTCTACCTCTCGAAGCTAACATCGCTACCGTTATTTTTGGCGTCGCTTTATTTTTAACTGAATGCTATTGCTTTGTGATTGCACTACTTAGCTATATCAATAACATTAATCCAACTCATAGAGAATCAATCCCTTTACCGGCTGACTTTAGTACTTTGCCGCATGTAGATGTTTTTATACCCACCTATGATGAAGATATACACATCGTCTCTCCTACATTGGTTGCAGCAACCCAAATGCACTACCCAAAGGAAAAACTACATGTGTATTTATTAGATGATGGCGGCACGTTAGAAAAATGCCAGTCAAAAAATATAATGAGTGCAGCGCATGCCATACATCGTGCTAACGAATTGAAAGCATTAGCTGCACAATTTGGTGCAACTTATTTGACTCGCGAACGTAATATTTCAGCCAAAGCTGGCAATATTAATCACGCATTAAAAAATACGAATGGTGAATTGGTTGCAATTTTTGATTGTGACCACATCCCCGCTTCAGATTTTTTAATCAAGACGGTAGGATTTTTCTTAAAAGAAGAAAAATTATTTTTAGTTCAAACACCACATAACTTAATTAATGCCGATCCTCTAGAACGCAATCTCTCACGCTTACATCAAGCACCTGCAGAAAATGCTTTGTTTTATGGTCTGTATAAACAAGGTCTAGATTCATGGGGCATGACTTTCTTCTGTGGCTCTGCAGCCTTGTTAAGACGTAGTGCTCTCAATGAGATAGGCGGCATCGCTGAAGAGACCGTAACCGAAGATGCAGAAACAACGCTGGAAGCGCTCGCAAAGGGCTACACCACTTTATATTACGATCAACCTATGATTTCTGGCTTACAGCCAGAAACCTTTTCATCTTTCATTCGGCAGCGTGCGCGTTGGGCGCAAGGCATGCTGCAAATTTTCTTACTTAAAAATCCATGGACTAAACGCGGCTTAAGCTTTATGCAAAGACTGTTGTTCACAAATTTAGTTCTGTCTTGGTTATTTCCGATTCAGCGCTTAATCATGCTACTCACACCGCCTGTCGTACTCTTGTTTAGCATGAATATCACCGTTGCAAAACTAGATATGCTACTCGTGATGTTGATTCCATCAATTTTAGGTTCTATCTTAGTCTCACAATATTTATATGGAAATTTACGCTGGCCCTTCGTTTCAATTTTGTATGAAGTCATGCAATCCATACATTTGACTTTTGTAATTTTAAAATTAATTATCAATCCGCGCGCACCAAAATTCCAAGTCACACCTAAAGGTGAAGTATTAGATGAAAATTTTATTTCCTCTCTGGCTAAACCTTTTTACTTTATTTTATGTATCAACATTGCTGCAATCATTCAAGGATTGATCAGCTACCAGAATGCTACAGAACAAGGCGGCATGATTTTATTCATTACCGTCTGGGCGATATGCGATCTCTTATTTCTTTTGAGTGCGCTGGGCATTACGTTCGAGCGCAGACAAAGACGTAGCTCACCGAGAGCGATCGTTGAAGAAGCCGTAAGACTGCATACAAAAAATGGAGAAATGCTACGCGGCGTGATGATAGATGCCTCAGTATCTGGAGCGAGAATTCGCTTTGCCTGTATACCTGAGGATTTAAACAATCTAGCTATCAATGACGAAGTCGTGATCGATCTACCAACACGACTTATGAGCTTTACTTGTTCGATACAAAAAACCGTTATGGAAAATTCGACTTATGCAATCATAGGCGTGGCATATCATTTACAAACAACGAATGCAGATCGCATAGCAGTTGATATTGCTTATGGCTCTAGCGAACAAATTAGAAAGAACAATAAATTACATGAGCAAGGACAAAATATTTTACAAGGACTATTTAATATTTTGTATTTCGCATTAGTACCTGGATTAGGCCATATTTATTTTTTAATTTCTCAGCCTTTTAAAAAATTAGGCAAATTCCAGAAAAATTTTAAAACTAGAGGTCATCATGCCTAAACAAACTAAAGCACTCGCACTACAATTACACCCATCAAACAGTGAACATTCTTCATTGTTGAATTTTATAAGAATACGATTTATACAATTCTCAATCTTTTTCTTGTTCGCTATCTTGATTGCACTGACATCACCAATCTTAAGAGCACAAGATCAATTAATTATTGCAGGCATACAGGGCTCTTCACAAAGCAGCTACAGCTATTTGGGTCTGATACAGCCCTTAGAAAAATCTGCGCTAGGCAAAGGTTGGTATAGAAAAATTTTAATCAGTCATCTGACTTACCGTTATCTCCAAACCAATCCAAATACGGGTATCACTATCCATGCAACTGCACCGGGAATTGAGGGAGGTTTTGGTCATGCATGGTCTGGAACGCCTTGGTCTATTGATTTGTCAGCAACCGTAGGCTATCGCAACATTAGTTTGTCGCCCATCTCTCCAGCAGCAGATGATAAAGGCGGCATCTTCATCCTTAATCCTCAAATTCAAGTGCGCTATCAATTCACTGAAAAGCTGGATGCTGATTTACTCGCTAATCACTCATTAGGTCAAGGCAACACGTATGCTCGCGAGCGTTTGGGATGGCGTTTGGCTTCAGGTATGCGTATAGGTCCTGAACTGATACAAGTTAATGGTAAAACCTATCACAATACGCAGGCTGGTTTATTTGCCTCCATGCCACTAGCAAATAGCTGGACTGTAGAGTTGAGTGCAGGCAGAAGTCATTCCCAAACTCTGGGTAATGCAACCTACGGCGGCATAGGTATCGCCAAAGTATTTTAAGCTCTCACTAAGGGCAGCCTATCTCTGAAGCGACTGCCCTTCCCTGCTATAATCCATCGCAGTTTTGGTTAGCAAATGTATAGTCCTGCTTTCCACTTTCCCAATATGTTCTGTTACTGATCCGTCCGCTTACGGCGGTTTGTCCTCACCACACCAAGCAGCGAATCAGGCTTTACAGCTAAGAATTGCGTAAGGCTTTATCCAACATGCAAAAAAAAGTATTCATTAAAACTTTTGGCTGTCAGATGAATGAATATGACTCTGACAAAATGGCGGATGTTTTACATGCCTCAGAAGGCATGATTAAAACTGAAACACCAGAAGATGCCGATGTCATTCTCTTTAATACATGCTCGGTGCGTGAAAAAGCACAAGAAAAAGTTTTCTCTGATTTAGGTCGTGCACGCGAACTTAAAAAAAAGAACCCTAATCTCGTGATTGGCGTCGGTGGTTGTGTCGCCTCGCAAGAAGGCGCTGCTATTGTTAAACGCGCACCTTATGTGGATGTGGTGTTTGGTCCGCAGACCTTACATAGACTGCCAGATCTGCTTAAACAAAGACGGGATACTGGTCGCTCACAAATTGATATCACTTTCCCTGAGATAGAAAAATTTGATCACATGCCTCCTGCGCGAGTAGAAGGCTGTACAGCATTTGTTTCCATCATGGAGGGTTGTAGTAAATATTGTAGTTACTGCGTGGTGCCTTACACACGTGGTGAAGAAGTCTCTCGTCGCTTTGATGATGTACTCGCTGAAGTTTCACAGTTAGCAGCACAAGGTGTACGTGAAATCACATTACTAGGGCAGAACGTGAATGCGTTTCGCGGCGCAATGGCAGATGGTGAATTTGCTGACTTCGCTTTGCTGATTGAATATATCGCTGAGATAGAAGGCATAGAACGTATACGCTACGTGACTAGTCATCCTAAAGAATTTACGCAGCGTTTGATTGATGTATATGCACGTGTACCAAAATTAGTGAATCATCTGTATCTGCCTGCACAACATGGCTCCGATAAAATACTCGCTGCGATGAAACGTGGTTATACGGTTTTGGAATATAAATCTATCATTCGTCGCTTGCGTGAAGTGCGTCCTGATATTCTCATTTCCTCAGATTTCATTGTGGGTTTTCCTGGTGAGACTGAAGCTGACTTTGAAGCATTGATGAAACTTATCGATGATGTAGGCTATGACAATAGCTATAGCTTTATTTTCAGTCCACGTCCTGGTACTCCGGCTGCTAATCTTGCAGATGACACGCCTTACGATGTGAAATTAGCTCGCCTACAACGCCTACAAAAAGTAATCGCTGACAATACGCGCCGCTACTCTGATGCTATGCTGGATTCAGTGCAGCGTATTTTGGTAGAAGGTCCTTCTAAGAAAAATCCAAATGAACTTCAAGGACGCACTGAAACAAATCGTGTGGTGAATTTTGAAGCCGATACCCAATCAGCACGACTGATTGGTCAATTCATCGATGTAAAAATCACTGCAAGTAATCCTTACTCTTTACGTGGCGATGCCGTGTTACACACCCCATCTTAATTATTATCTAAAACCCATTGAAAAATTCTGTTACGCCTAACGCGCACTTCACTCCACAACCAGTTGACAATAAACGACTGGCTAATCTATGTGGCCCTGTGGATGAAAATTTACGTCAAATAGCTGCTGCCTTGGATGTAACGATTTTTCGTCGTGGCGAAAAATTTATTGCAGATGGTGAAAATGCGCAGCGTGCAATTGAACTACTAGAAAAATTTTATTTGCTCGCCGATAAAATCATCTCGGTTGAAGACATTCAACTTGCTTTAGTCGAGCAACGTGCTGCGCATCTTCCTACTAAACCTAAACTTTCTACTCTCGTTAAAAAAGAAGAAGTCAGTACTAACTTAGAGAGTCCTATTTTAAAAACGCGAAAAAGTGATTTGCGCGGACGCACACCACATCAAACAGAATATCTACAAGCCATACTCGAACATGATGTAACGTTTGGTATAGGTCCAGCCGGCACAGGTAAAACTTATCTTGCTGTTGCTTGTGCTGTTGATGCATTAGAGCGCGATGCAGTAAGACGTATTGTATTAACACGCCCTGCTGTAGAAGCAGGGGAACGTCTGGGATTTTTACCTGGTGATTTAGCGCAAAAAGTCGATCCTTATTTGCGTCCCTTGTATGATGCTTTATATGACTTAATGGGTTTCGATCGCACGCAAAAAATGTTTGAGAAACAAGTGATTGAAATTGCACCACTGGCTTATATGCGTGGTCGCACTTTAAATCATGCTTTCATCATCTTAGATGAAGCACAAAACACCACACCAGAACAAATGAAAATGTTCTTAACTCGCATAGGCTTTGGTAGTAAAGCGGTGGTGACTGGTGATGTCACACAAATTGATTTACAACGTGGTCAGCAAAGCGGCTTAATCGATGCTAACAATGTGCTCGCTTCAGTACGTGGCATCGCCTTCACACGATTCACTAGTGCCGACGTGGTGCGTCATCCTTTAGTTGGTCGTATCGTTGATGCTTATGAAACCGCCCAAGCTAGCGGCATTTCCCCGACTCGCGATGCAGGAAAAAAGTAAATTAACGCTGACGGTGCAATACGCCGACCCGCGACTCACCACACAAGTTCCGCGTGCTGCGATACGACGTTGGGTACAAGCTGCGTTATTTTTTGATGCGGAATTAACCGTACGCTTTGTGACTGAAAAAGAAGGGCGAACTTTGAATCGCTCTTATCGCGACAAAGACTATGCCACTAATGTACTGACCTTCAATTATCATGAAAGTGAAGAGCAAGCTACGCATGCTGATATTGTTTTATGTAGTGATGTATTGATACGTGAAGCTGAGGAACAAAATATCACTCTCGAACAGCATGCTGCGCATTTAATTGTGCATGGTGTCTTACATGCGCAAGGCTATGATCATGAGAATGATGAAGATGCCTTTGAGATGGAAACACTAGAAACAGATATTTTAGTTAGTTTGGGCTTCTCTAATCCCTATTAAAAAAGAAGAACGATCGTTCTTTTTATCTTTCCACTTTAGCTGCTAGGTTTTGACATTTTGCTGTATCCTAATCACTCCTAAACTCTGGCTTATGCCATATGCAAGACTATCCCCCCAGTGGACAACCCACTGAAAACAAGCCGCACCGCTCTTTATTTGAGCGTCTGACCGCCTTCATCTCTCCAGAACCCGAAAATCGCAGTGAGTTACTTGAGCTTCTGCATGATGCGCACGAGCGCAATCTTATCGACGCCGATGCCTTGTCTATGATTGAAGGGGTATTTCAAGTCTCTGACTTGTCGGCGCGCGACATTATGATTCCTCGTGCCCAAATGGATGTGGTAGATATCAGTAAGCCGATTGAAGAATGGATGCCTATGGTGCTGGAAACAGCCCACTCGCGTTTTCCGGCAGTAGATGGTGATCGCGACAAAGTCATCGGTATTTTGCTGGCTAAAGATTTATTGCGTTATTACGCAGAAGAGACATTTGATGTGCGCGGTATGTTGCGTCCTTCGGTTTTTATACCTGAATCAAAACGTTTAAATATTCTATTGCGTGATTTCCGCTCGAATCGCAATCATATTGCTATCGTTGTAGATGAATATGGTGGTGTAGCAGGTCTATGCACGATTGAAGACGTGCTTGAACAAATCGTAGGCGATATCGAAGATGAACATGATATCGATGAAGAAGAAGATAATATTTTGCCGATTCAAGGCGGTGCGAATGGACAGCGTTGGAGAATAAAAGCGCTGACTGAGATAGTTCAACTAAATGAAGAAATCGGTACAAATTTAAATGATGATGATGTCGACACCATCGGTGGTTTAGTCGCCAATCATTTAGGACGCATGCCGCGTAAAGGTGAAATCTTCGAAATGGATCATTTACGTTTTGAAGTATTGCGTGCCGATGCACGTCAAGTACATGTACTACTCGTAGAAAAATGTGCAGATTGGCAGTCAGACGCTGATAGTTAAATGCTTTATTTAAGATGAGAGAATGCACCTTCTCTCATCTCTGATTTCATTCATCCTATGCAGGCTTTGCCCTCATCTATTTCATTCCCTCGCGCTATTGTGCTGTGCCTATTGGCAGGTGGATTAAGCGTTTTATCTTTTGCGCCATTTAAGATCTGGCCGCTACAATTAATTGCTTTAGCAACCCTGTTTTATTCTGCACAGCAGATGACAAGCATTCGACGTGCAGCATGGCTAGGATGGGCATTTGCTTTTTCTTCACTGGCGATAGGCACACACTGGTTATATGTCAGTTTGCATGACTATGGCGGATTACATCCTCTGCTCACCGTCTGTGCTGTTCTCCTATTAGCTGCTGGTCTAGGTTTGTTATATGCAGCTGCACTTGCTGCTGCTGCAAGGCTTAGTCTGCGAATCAAAAATATCAGCTTGTCTTATTTACTCATCATGCCAGCTTGTTGGATGCTAGCGGATTGGACGCGTGGTTGGATTTTTACCGGCTTCTCTTGGTTAGCCGCGGGTTATGCACACACTGCTAGTCCACTCTCTGCCTATGCTGCCTATGTCGGTGTGTATGGCTTAACTTGGTTAGCCGGTTTATTAGCAGGATGTATCGCATTGATGCTGCATCAAAAATCTCTGAATAAATTAGCACTAGGTTTTTTATTTGGACTTCCTCTATTCGGTTTTATCTTGCAAGCGCATTCATGGACTACGCCTATAGGCTCACAAATTACTGTGCGTCTGTTACAAGGCAATGTGGCACAAGAGATGAAGTTTGCACCGAATCAGCTCAATCTAAGTTTGCAGATGTATCAGGATATGCTGATTGAAGCACCTGCAGATTTAATCGTGACACCAGAAACAGCCATACCTATCTTTATTGATGAACTACCTAAAGATTACATAAAAAATTTATCTGACTTTGCAAAAACTACTCGCAGCCAATTAATCATAGGTTTGCCGTGGACTACTGCACCAGATGTGTATTTCAATAGCGTGTTAGGGCTAGGCGCTAGCAACACCTCACCTTATCGCTATGACAAACATCATCTAGTGCCGTTTGGTGAATTCATTCCTTTAGGTGCGCGTTGGTTTATTAATCTCATGCACATACCACTCGGTGATTTCACACGTGGTGAAGAAATTCAAGCTGCTATGCCGGTGAAAGATCAATGGATACTGCCTAACATCTGCTACGAAGATTTATTTGGTGAAGAAATCGCTCATCAATTACGCGCAGCGCAACAGCAAGGTAAACCTGTAGCCAGTATTTTATTAAACGTTTCCAATATTGCATGGTTTGGTGACACCATCGCTTTACCTCAGCATTTACAAATTTCACAAATGCGCACGCTAGAAACTGGTCGCCCCATGCTACGCGCCACCAACACTGGAGCCACTGCCATCATTAATGCGCAAGGACAGGTAATAGCTGCCTTACCCGCATTCGAACGCGCAACGCTAAGCGGTCAAGTGCAGGGTATGCAAGGTCAGACTCCCTATATCTTGTTTGGGAATTTCCTGCCGGTGGGACTGGCATGTTCACTACTGTTTGTGCTTTGGTTGCGAGCACGACGCAATCACTCTTAAATCGGCCTATTGCTTAGGCGACCTAGAGCATAAAACCCGTTAAAATCTAGGGTTTAGTGAATTCATTTTGCTCTATCAAGGACAGTTTGCATGCTCACCTTCCAACAAGTGATTTTGACTCTACAAGAGTACTGGGACGCACAAGGTTGCGCACTCCTGCAACCCTACGACATGGAAGTGGGCGCAGGTACTTCACACACGGCGACTTTTTTACGTGCGATTGGTCCTGAGCCTTGGCGCGCTGCTTATGTGCAGCCATCACGTCGCCCTAAAGATGGTCGCTATGGTGAAAATCCAAATCGCATGCAGCATTACTATCAATATCAAGTTGTACTCAAACCTGCGCCTGAAAATATTCTCGATTTATATTTAGGATCACTCGAAGCACTCGGACTAAAACTCAAAGAAAACGATGTCCGTTTTGTGGAAGATGATTGGGAAAATCCTACCTTAGGTGCATGGGGACTAGGATGGGAAGTCTGGCTGAATGGTATGGAAGTCACACAGTTCACTTATTTTCAGCAAGTGGGGGGCATTGATTGCAAACCTGTACTGGGTGAAATCACTTACGGCATAGAACGTCTAGCGATGTATTTACAAGGCGTAGAAAATGTTTTTGATTTAGTGTGGACGGAATGGGAAGAGCATGGCATTAAACGTAAACTCACTTATGGCGATGTGTTTCATCAAAATGAAGTTGAACAATCTACTTACAACTTTGAACACTCGAATGCTGAATTTTTATTCTCACTGTTTAGTAATTACGAATCCGAAGCCAAGCGTTTATTAGAAGTGCCATTGGCTTTACCTGCTTATGAAATGATTTTAAAAGCAGCGCACACGTTTAACTTACTCGACGCTCGCGGCTCTATCTCAGTAACAGAACGTGCCGCTTATATAGGTCGCATACGCAATCTTTCGCGCGCAGTAGCACAAGCTTATTACGCATCACGTGAAGAATTAGGCTTCCCTATGCTAGGCGACACTCGCGCTGCAGCTTAATGCATTGTCGATATCTAATTTTTTTATTTCGTAAACCGAAACTATTTGTCTGAACAACATGAAGCAAACACTGCTAGTTGAACTACTCACCGAAGAACTTCCACCCAAGGCGCTCGCTAAATTAGGCGAAGCTTTTTCTGCTGCGATGTTCGAAGGCTTGTCCGCGCGTGCATTCTTAGAAGCTGATGCAGTCGCTACCGCTTATGCAACACCACGTCGACTTGCTGTTTCTATCACAGGCGTACGCACCACCTCACCCGACAAAGCTATTCGTGAAAAAGTCTTACCGGTTGCGATTGCTCTCGGCAAAGAAGGTCAGCCTGCAGCGCCACTGATTAAAAAATTAGCTGTACTTGCACAGCAAGCCGGATGCGATGCGATCACACTGAACCAACTTGAACGCGCCAATGATGGCAAAGCAGAGAGTTTTTTCTTTACTTATACCGCTGCAGGTCAGGCTCTACACACTGGACTACAAGCGACTTTAGAGGAAGCGATCACTAAACTACCTATTCCTAAGCTAATGAGTTATCAACGTCCGGATGGCACCACTGTGCAATTCGTACGTCCTGTGCATAAACTCATCGCTTTACATGGTAGCGATATTATTCCCCTCACCTTACTCGGACTACAAACTAGTAATGTCACTTTAGGTCATCGCTTTTTAAGTACACAAGCAGAAATCATCATTCCTTCTGCAGAACAGTATGCTGATTTACTTGAACAACAAGGAAAAGTCATTGCTAGCACTATTGTGCGTAAAGAAAAAATACGTACAGAATTACTCGCTCAAGCAGGTGCCGATAAAATTTTAATGCCTGAATCTTTATTAGATGAAGTCACTGCACTCGTTGAATGGCCAGTGGTATATGAATGCCATTTTGATAGTGAATTTTTATCTGTGCCTCAGGAATGCTTAATCCTGACCATGCAAACTAATCAAAAATATTTTGCATTAACAGATCAAGCCGGCAAACTCCGTTCACGCTTTTTGATTGTCTCGAATGTAGCAACTGATAATCCACAGCATATTATCGAAGGTAATCAACGTGTAGTCCGTCCACGCTTATCTGATGCAAAATTCTTTTTTGAACAAGATAAAAAGAAAAAACTTAGCGATAGGCTGACGAATTTAAGTAGTGTGGTGTATCACAATAAACTAGGTTCGCAAGCGGAACGTAATCAACGTGTGGTCAGCATTGCTAACGACATTGCATCCTCACTAGGCGCTGATAGCAAACTCGCGCAACGTGCTGCGCAACTATCTAAAGCTGATTTGCTTACTGACATGGTCGGTGAGTTCCCAGAACTACAAGGCATTATGGGTACTTACTATGCCCAACATGATGGCGAACATCCTGACGTAGCCACTGCAATTTCAGAACATTATCAACCGCGTTTTGCAGGCGATGCTTTACCTGTTACTACTACCGGCACAGTGGTCGCACTGGCTGATAAATGTGAAACCTTAGTGGGTATCTGGGGCATAGGCTTAGCACCTACTGGTGATAAAGATCCTTTTGCTTTGCGTCGTCATGCATTAGGTATTTTACGTATGCTGATAGAAAAACGCTTAGCACTATCACTCTCTCATCTACTGCAGCAAAGTGCTGCAAGCTTTACTGGCAATGCGCATTTTTCCGATCCCTCACAAGATGTAATGTATTTCCTCTACGATCGTTTACGTGGCTTATTGCGTGAACGTGGTTATGCACAAGATGCAATTGAGGCTGTGGTTGCGCAGCATCCTGATCGCTTAGATGACATCACGAAACGCTTAGACGCAGTGAAAGCTTTTGCTGCACTACCTGAAAGCCAATCACTGGCTGCTGCAAATAAACGCATCTCAAATATTTTGAAAAAAGTGGACGATGTTCATAACGAAGTACAAGCTGCTTTGTTAGAAGAACCTGCTGAGCAACGTTTATATGGCGCCATGACAGAAACGCGTGTTGCAGTTGATCACGCATTTGCAGCCGGCGATTTTGCAGCCACGCTAAAAGCACTAGCTGCTTTGCGTGATGATGTAGATGCATTTTTTAATGATGTGATGGTCATGACTGAACAACCGGCATTGCGCGCTAATCGTTTAGCTTTATTACACACACTGCATGGCATGATGAATCGTGTTGCCGACATCTCAAAACTGGCAGCTTAGTTTATTCATTAAGTTATTTCAGCCAACTATGCCGTTACAATTTTTAGCAAACCATTGTTTATTTAATCTCTCATGAAATTGATTGTTATCGATCGTGATTGTGTGATGAGTCAAGACACTGACATGCATGAGCATGGTGCATCAGCTTGGCAAACGCGTGACTCCGAAATCACAGAGATAGCCAGACTCAATCAAAGTGAATATCGCGTTGTGATAACGAGCAATCAACCCGGCATAGCAAAAGAGCAGTTTGATATGAAAACACTCAATACAGTGCATAACAAACTACATCGTGCTGCACAGGCCTTAGGGGCACATATCGATGCTATCTTTTTTTTTTTTTTTTCTTCGTCAGATGACTGTGATTGTCGTCAGCCTAAGCCTGGCATGCTACAAGCAATAGGCAAACGTTTCGATCTCAGCTTGAAGTATGTAGCTGTGGTGGGTGATACCCTACCTGTGTTACAAGCTGCCTTCGCTGTTGGCAGCGTGCCTTATTTGCTGCTTTCAAAAACAGGACTAAGCACAAAAGAAAAAGGGGGACTACCTCCTAGCACGATAGTGATGCAGGATTTACGCGCTGTGGTCGATAGTCTAAATCCGCGCGAGCAATTAGCAGCAGAAATGGTAGAAGCTGCTCGTCATGCTCTACATAAGAAAAAATAATTTTTCATTAAAAAAATTCATCCCTAGCTGGAGCTTGTATGTCCCAAACGGGTCTATTTGTTAGATCACTCGTGTTCGCTGCTTTGCTTTTGATTGCTACAGTAATCTGGGCCATCGCATGCTTTGGATTTTTCTTACTACCTTATCGTCAACGATATTGGGCAATCTCTCGTTGGAATGTATTTATCATCTGGGCGGCGCGCACTGTATGCGGCATAACCTATGAAATCAAAGGCTTTGAAAATCTTCCAGATGCGCCAGTAATTTTGTTATCTAAACATCAATCCGCATGGGAAACGATTTTTTATCTGTGCGTCATGCCCCGTCCTTTGATTTTTGTATTTAAGCGTGAGTTGTTATTTGTGCCTTTTTTTGGTTGGGGCTTAGGCATGCTGAGAATGATTGCGATTAATCGCAGCAAAGGTCGCGATGCTATGGCACAGGTGATTGCCACTGGTAAGCAACGCTTAGCAGATGGGCAGTGGGTCATCATGTTCCCAGAAGGGACACGCACTGCAGTGGGCACAAAGGGACAATACAAAGCCGGTGGAGCACATTTAGCCATAGGTACGGCAACACCTGTAGTGCCTATCGCTGTTAACTCAGGCGACTGCTGGCCACGCAATGCATTTATTAAAAAGCCCGGCAAGATTATTGTGTCAATTGGTCAACCCATCTCGCCTGAGGGGCATAATGCACAAAGTCTGATCCGTGAAGTCGAAAATTGGATAGAATCTGAAATGCGCGTGATTACACCGACTGCGTATTTGAAAAAAACTGATGATCATTAATTACACACCCTTATTCGCAAACTACATTTCATGTCACTGACACGGTTCTTACGTAAGCACATGAATGATCCTAGCCAGCTTTCCCTGCTGCTGGATGCCTCTCCGGCAAATGTCGATGCATCATCTACTGCCTCGAACACTTCCGACACTCAGATAGAAACTGCTAGTCCACAGTCGGCACCACTTGCATCCAATCCAAAAATAGAGCATCCCCATCACTTAAGTGAAGCGCATCGCGCTGTGACGCCTAAGGCTAGCACGCGCCGCATTATGTTGGATCAGACTGCGCTAGATTATCAATTACTGCGCTCTAAACGTCACACCATAGGATTTGCAGTCAGTGAAGAAGGTTTGAGAGTGACTGCACCACGCTGGGTACCAGTGTCAGAAATTGAACTCGCGATTATTGAAAAACAAAATTGGATTTTCAATAAAATGAATGAACAACGTGAGCGCTCAGTACGACGCCTACAACCGCCTATGCGTTGGCAAGATGGCGCAACAATTCCTTATCTGGGCACGACCATTACGATTAAGCTGGATGAATCTGTGCAAGCAGGTGTGCGGTTTGATGAAGCTGCATTTGTTTTATACATCAGCCTGCCTGCTTCAGCGAGTGAACAACAATTAAAAGATCGTGTATTAGGTTGGCTACAAGGTGAAGCAAAAAAATTATTTGCGGAACGACTCGCAATTTATGCAGAAAAACTGCAAGTTCGCTTTCAAAGTTTTGCACTCTCGTCTGCTGCAACGCAATGGGGTTCTTGTACTGCGGAAGGTCGTATCCGTTTAAATTGGCGACTCATGCATTTTGCATTGCCTAATATTGACTATGTGATTGCGCATGAACTCGCGCATCTGCGAGAAATGAATCATGGCCCTGAATTTTGGGCGACGGTGCAATCTGTATTTCCTGAATTCGCAGCAGTCCGCAAAGCTTTACGTAATCACGAACCAGAAAAACTGCCTATATTTTAAAAGGAAGTCATATGCGCTTACTTCACACCATGCTACGCGTAGGCGATATGCAGCGCTCTATAGATTTTTATACCAAAGTCATGGGTATGACTTTACTGCGCACCACAGACAGACCTGATCAAAAATACACTCTCGCTTTTCTTGGCTATGGTAGCAATCCTGAGCATGCTGAAATTGAACTAACCTTTAACTATGGCGTAGATCACTATGACTTAGGCACGGCTTATGGTCATATCGCTATTGGTGTGCAAGATGCAGCGGCAACCTGTGCCGCAGTAAAAGCTAGTGGAGGTAATGTGACGCGTGAAGCTGGCCCAGTAAAAGGTGGTAATACCGTGATTGCATTTATTCAGGATCCAGACGGTTATAAGATAGAGTTGATAGAGCGTGATGCGTAACTAATACTCTTCATTTTTTTTGCTATAAGATTAGCACTACTATTTCTTCATCTTTGTAGATATAGCGTCATCCCAGTCAACAATGAGTAATAAATTTTCTGAATAGCGCTTTGCATACTCATCACATCGGACTGTAATCATTTGATTTTCTAGTGCAGGTATATAAGTTATTTTCCCAGCACTGGAGCCGACTATCAGATCTAATCTTAATTCATACCCTTCGCTCATTGAATCATTAATGCAACTGAGTGCCAGACAAGGCAGTGTCTTTCCAGAGATGCGACAGCTTGGCTTATGCACTTTTAAAATACGTAAACCAAATAATTTTGCTGTACGAATTAATAAATCTATTGTGTAAGGTTTCGATAGGTCTGCAACTGCAGGAAATAGTTGTGGGTCTATCTTTTTTAAACCGCACAGAATCTTCAGCGACCAAAGAAAATCATCTTCTTGTAGAGCTTCACTTTCGTCTAGCATACGTTTTTGTAAGCGTAGAAATGCCATGGTGCTTATTTCCTTTTTTTAGATAGGAAACAAATCTATTTTCTACCAAGCATGGGGTCAACCTACTTCTACATCTTATGCGCAATACGCACAATGTCTACTCATTAATGTAAAGAGTCAAACTAAGATGCAGTATTAAACTACCTATGCGTGTTCAGCTAACTCTCTAGCTAATCGCACAAATTGTTCAACAGAGACGGTTTCCGGTCTGACCGTAGGATCAATACCTAGATCAATTAGTTGATTTTCAGTGAAAAGACCAGATAAACAATTACGTAAGACTTTGCGTCGTTGAGAAAAAGCTTTCATCACCACTAGTTCTAATTTCTGTTGATCACACTCTAGTGGTTTTGTAATCGGCAGCATACGAACAATTGCTGACTCTACTTTAGGTGGTGGATCAAATGCGGTCGGTGGCACGATGAATAAACAATCCATCGTATAACGCCATTGCAGCATGACAGAGAGTCGTCCATATTCTTTACCGCCAGGTTCAGCTACCATGCGCTCAACCACTTCTTTTTGTAGCATGAAATGCTGATCAATAATCTGTGCGCTAAAGTCTGCCAAATGGAATAGCAAGGGCGTAGAAATATTATAGGGAAGGTTACCCACCACACGTAACTTGCGATCGGTCTGTGATACGTTGATTAATGATCCAAAATCAAATTGCAAAGCATCTGCCGCATGCATGATGAGATTGGCTGACTTGAATTTTTTCTCTAGCAGCACAACCAGATCTCTATCAATTTCAACAACATGCAATGCTTTTAAAGCTTGTAATAACAAAGCAGTCATTGCGCCCTGGCCGGGTCCAATTTCCACCATGTGGTCATCTTCTTGAGGCGCAATCGTATTAATGATACTGCTTATGACTAATTGATCAGTTAAAAAATTTTGACCAAAGCGTTTACGGGGTATGTGCTTCATGACTTAATGGCTTGCCGTATTTGTAGCCATCTGCACAGCGACTTTGATAGCAGTCGTCATACTGCCATACTCAGCTAAACCCAAACCTTGTGCAGCAAGATCAAGCGCAGTGCCATGATCCACTGAGGTACGAATCAAAGGTAAACCTAAGGTGATATTCACACCTTGACCAAAGCTTGCGTATTTCAAAACAGGTAAACCTTGATCGTGATACATCGCTAAGACGCAATCGGTCTCTTGCAAATATTTAGCTTGAAACAAGGTGTCTGCCGGATACGGGCCGGTTACTTTCCATCCGCGCTTTTGCGCAGCAAGAATCGCAGGTGTGATCACGTTGATTTCTTCATGACCAAGATAGCCACCTTCACCTGCATGTGGATTTAATCCTGTCACACAAATTCTTGGATCAGTTATGCCAAAGCGCGACTGCAAATCATGCTGAATAATTTCTATAGTCTTGAATAAGTTATTTTTTGTAATGGCAGCAGACACATCTTTTAATGCTAGATGCGTGGTCGCTAATGCAACCCGCAAACTATTTGCTTCTGATCCGGCTGCCAACATCATCACTCCATTTGTAGTATTAGTTTTTTCAGCCAGATATTCGGTATGACCTGTGAAGTAAAGTCCAGATTGATTGATAACACTTTTTTGTAGTGGCGCAGTGACGATTGCATCAATCTCACCTGCCATGGCAGCTGCAATCGCAAGATCAAGCGTTTGCAAAACAGCGGGAGCATTCAATGGATTAGTTTGTCCTGGAATGACGGCCACAGCAAGGGGACAATCAATCACAACAATATTCTGAGGATTTTTTTCTGTTGAAGCAAACTGCGCTAGTGATTGCATCACCTGCACTGTTTGCGTAAGTTGCAAGCTCACTGCTAGCGCTTTTAGCTGTGCTGCGTCACCCAATAAAACAATGTCAGCAAGCGCTTGATTGTGAACAGCAGCAAGCAACGATATTTCTGGGCCTATTCCTGCGGGCTCGCCACAGGTGATGGCTATTCGAGGTAATATTCGTGGCAACATTTTTTGATTGCGCTTCACAAGTCTATGCTGCCACTAGGACGATAGATTTTATTAGCGGATTTGATTAATTTCATCCTGCCTATACTCAACATAAGCACGATCACGTAATTGACGTAACCAATCTTCATACGCTTCTTCTAACTTTCTATCTCTTAATGCTTGACGTGCCGTCAGTCGTAAACGTTCGCGTGATATTTCTTCGGTTTTACGTTCTACCACTTGAATTAAATGATAACCAAAGGGTGACTCCACAGGCTCACTCACTTGTCCTGGTTGGAGTGCATTCATTGCACGCTCAAATTCAGGCACTGTATCACCTGGATAAACCCAACCAAGATCACCACCTTTGCTAGCGGATAAATCATTTGAATACAGTTTAGCTAGATCTTCAAATTTAGCCGCTTTGTTATTTAAGCGTGTTTTTAATTCCGTTAATTTACGCCTGGCTTCAGATGCAGGCACAACTTGATTTACTTTAATCAAGATATGACGTGCCTTGGTTTGCTGCACCATTCTTGCGCCACCCGATTGCACTTCACTCGCGCTACGTTTTCCTAACAGCTTGAGTATATGAAATCCATTTGCGCTACGTACAATCGCTGAGACTTCATTTGGTGCGAGCTTTTCTGTCACTTCAACATACAACTGTGGCAAGCGTGACTGACTGCGCCAACCAATTAATCCACCCGCCATTGCATCACTAGCATCTGAAAAACTGGCTGCTATTTTTGCAAAGTCTCCACCTGATTTTAATTGTGCCATTGCAGTTTCTGCGCGCTGACGACGATCTGCAATTTGTTGTGCACTCGCGTTTTCCGGTACCCGAACTAAAATGTGAGCGATATTGATTTCATCTTCTGCGCCTTGCGTTTTGCCAGCAGAAGCAGCGATAAAATTATCAATCTCAGATTCACTAATCTGTAATTTATTATCAACTTCTTTTTCACGCAAACGCTGCAAGGTAATTTCTTCTCTTATCTCTTCACGAAAACGGGAAAACGGAATGCCGTCTTTTTCTAGCTGATCACGAAAGTTTTGTATCGATAAATTATTTTGTTCAGCAATACGGGCAACTGAACGATCTAACATGATGTCATCTACACGTATGCCGCTTTCTTTAGCCAGCTGTATTTGTGCACGATTGACTATCATGCGTTCAAGTAATTGACCTTTCAACACATCTCGTGCAGGCATTTGTATTTTTTCACGCTGCATACGACGCTCAATTAACTTTAGACGATCTTCTAATTCTTTGAGTGTAATAACTTCAGAATTGACTACCGCGATAATCGTATCAACGAGCACTGGCTGTTGTTTGGATTTTTCTTGCGCCTTTGTTATGGATGCCGTTATGAGCAAAGATGAAACGAGCAAAGTTGTGATCAGTTTCATTTGGATAGGTACATTCATCATCTTCATGGGTGAGTTCCAGTAACAGTTCAGTAGTAAAGAACGAATTAATCAGGTTGCGTTAGTTTTTGGTAACCAGGTACATTGGCACGCAAAGCGGTTAAAGGATTAGAGCCTAAGGACGACAGACCATTAAATTCTAACTGTAAAAATAAGCGGGTATTGACGATGCCTTGCGCGGTCGGTGTGCGTTGACCTACGAAACGAAAAATCCAGCAATCCGCTCTATATTCCGCGCCTATCAGGGATTGACCGATATCTTGCTCTTTAATCAGATAGTTTAATCTTCCTACGCCATACCAGCGTGCTGATAAAGGCCACTGACCTGAGATATCAAAAATTTCAAAGTTGGCAGCGGGGTCTGTACTACGTATATCGCGACGATATTGCACATTCAAGACCTTCATTGGTTCAGGCTGCCAAAAAGTACCAAAATTAATACGATTAAAAATTTGATTTGATTGGCTGTATTGGAAGTTTGCATCTAACCTCAGTTCACGCGTCACACGTCCAGAGCTCAGCATTAAAATATCGGATTTCGTATCTGCAATAGTACTTGTTTGTGACAAAGGATTCCCCAAAATCACACGAGGATCAGAAAACGAAAAACGCTGCGCTACTGCTACACGCAATCTTTCTTGTCCTTCTATTTCAAGGTAGCGCGACATTAAAGCGGTGGTAACTGTACTTGCATCACCAACTCTGTCATGACCTACGAAACGATTTTCTCTAAAAATTTGAGCATAGTTAAAGTCGGCCTCAGCAGAATCAAAATTAGGATACAAGCTTAAATCTTGTTTGACATATGGTGTGTGTGTGATAAAGAGACGTGGCTCTAAAGTTTGCGTTGCATCTCTTCCAAAAAAACTTGCATCGCGTTCAAAAATTAAACCCGAATCTAACGATGCAGTAGGTACAGCTCGCGCTGGCGCTGTCATCGTTGCGTAAGGGATTTGATCAAGATTGTAGTTCGTCATATGCAAAGATAAACTCGGCTTGATAAATGCACCTGGACGCTGCCAACGATAAGTCATGCGCGGGTTGAGTACCATGCGATCTGCATTTTTTACAACTTGAGTCGCACCTTGAAAACCAGTCGCATGAGAAAACCGCGTGAAGTCTGAATTTAATTCCAGACTCAAACCATTATCAAAATAATTGAATTTTTGATAGGTTAGTTGGGGCAATCTGGCATAGGGAATCGCAATCGGCGCTCTCGGATCCTGCAAAATTTGAAAATCTGTTACACGGAACATAGCGCGCTGATCTATATCGCTATAGTTCACCATTGCATCACGCAACATTAAACGACGGCTAGTGGCAGGATTACTGTAACCTAAGCTGTATGGAAAATCATTTGGATAACCATCATCAGATGCGGCATTCAAATTTGAATTAAAGGTTAAGCCAGAGCCAAAGTTTTGTCGGTGTTGCGAGCTTACGATATAACGATTTTCGCCGGTGACTGCATCACTATTCAAATATTCTGCTTTTGTTTGACCCGCATAATCTCTATCTAGATAACGTGCTTCACTACCCAACATGAGACCACGCCGTGAAATGTAATGTGGATATAAAGTGAGATCACGATTCGGTGCTATATCTATATAGTATGGCGTAGTGACTTCCAAACCACCTGTGGTCGATGTAATAAAAGTGGGAGCAAGAAATCCCGACACTCTCTCTTCAGCCAATGGGAAGGAAATATAAGGCGTACCCGCGATCGGCACACCTTTAAATACTAAAATCGCATTGCGCGCTACACCAGTGCCACTATCATTATCTAGAGATAATTTACTGGATTTGAGATACCAATCTGGATTCGGTCCTTCGCAGGTAGTGAAATCTCCTCCCAACACAGTGGCAGAATCTTGAGAATCAAATTCCACACGCTCTGCACGACCTTGTGCATTCTTACGCAATAAACGATAGACAGGACTATTCATATAACCGATACCTGTATCCATTTTTAATTGCAGTTGATTCCCTGTGAATTTATCACCTGCTCTATCAATGTATACATGACCAAGTGCTTTAATTTTGTCATCCACAATATCGTAATGAATATCATCGGCTTCGATATGTGAATTACCTTTATCTACTTTCGCATCTTTTTCTAGCGTGATAGTTCTATCAGGGCGTCCATTAATCTGTTGTGCTTCTAGTTTGACTGGACTATTCGGCGCAGAATCATCTTTCAAAAAATCAACTGCACTCACATTGATATGCGTCATCCACAGCAGCAAACCGAGAAAGATCGGGCTTACACGGAATAACTGGGAAGAGGTTGAAAATACCAAACGCTGGTTCATGAATGAAGAGGTCTCGCGGCTAGAGGCGCGTTATTGGTGTGAATCCCGTATTATATGGGAACTCCCTGCCGGTAATACCTTACCGGACATGCTTACCAACCTGCTTTTCCGGTTTTTTCATGTCAGATTTATACGATTCCGACCCTAGACTACAAAATTGTCGCCTCTGGCTATCCACCATAACGACTCCAGCACCCATCGTCAGCTCACTAAGACCTGCTTCTTCAGATGCTAGTTTTCGTCGCTATTTCAGGGTTGATGGGGCGGATGGATCGACCTATATCGTCATGGATGCTCCGCCTCCTCAAGAGGATGTCCGTCCTTTTATAAAAATTGCTGATTTATTTGGCAAAACAGGGGTAGCGGTTCCCGTTATATTGGCCAAGGATGAGGATCAGGGCTTTTTACTCTTATCCCACTTGGGAACGACTACCTATCTCAGCTGCCTTACCCCAGAGACAGCTTCTCCGCTTTACATGGATGCGATTGACTCGCTCATCCAATTGCAATCGCATAGTCAAGCAGGCGTCTTACCCGCGTACGACCGCGAATTACTGCATAAAGAATTAATGCTGTTCCCAGATTGGTATATCAACAAGCATTTGGGTGTAACGCTGTCAGAAAAACATACGGCTGATTTGAATAAAGTCTTTGAAGTATTACTCGCTAATAATTTAGCGCAAGCACCTGTGTATGTGCACCGTGACTATCATTCACGCAATCTAATGCTTTTAAAACAAAACAATCCCGGCATTTTAGATTTTCAAGATGCAGTGTATGGCCCGATTACTTATGATTTAGTGTCACTACTACGGGATGCTTATGTTCAGTGGGATGAAGAACAAGTATTAGACTGGGTGATTCGTTACTGGGAACGTGCTAAACGTGCTGGCCTGCCTATCAACCCTGATATCGATGCTTTTTATCGCGACTTTGAATTCATGGGCTTGCAACGTCACTTGAAGGTGCTTGGTATTTTTGCTCGCTTATATCATCGTGATGGCAAAGATGCTTATCTCAAGGATATGCCACTCGTCATGGAATATACGCGTAAGACTGCGCATCGTTATTTAGAACTCATACCGCTCTTACGCTTGCTTGATGAGATAACTGCCAATACACCACAGGTCGGCTACACCTTTTAATATGAAAGCAATGATTTTTGCTGCTGGTCGCGGTGAACGTATGCGACCTCTGACAGATACCTGCCCCAAACCACTCTTGACTGTACGTGGTCGTCCTTTGATTGAGTGGCACATACTCAATCTTGTGAAAGCTGGCATTACAGAGATCGTCATTAATCATGCGCATCTCGGTCACATGATAGAAGACAAGCTGCAAGAGGGTACTCAATTCGGTGCACATATTGTGTATTCACCAGAAGGCTCTGCATTAGAAACAGCAGGTGGCATTGCAAAAGCTAGACATTTACTCGGTGAAGCACCCTTTGTTGCAATAGCCGGTGATGTTTTCTGTCCTTATTTCGATTACACACAAGTAAAAGATGCTTTACAAGATGAAGATGTATGGGGCAAACCCCATCCTGAACATCAACGAGATATGGCTTGGCTCTATCTCGTAAAAAATCCTGCACATAACCCTAAGGGTGATTTTGCTTTGCATAACTTCAGCATCGCTAATACTGGAGAATTACTTCACACCTTCTCAGGCATAGGCGTCTATAGACCTGCCATGTTTGATAGCGTGCAAGCCGGAGACAGTGCCAAGCTAGCACCACTGCTGCGCGAATTTGCAGATCAAGGCAAAATTGGTGGTGAGTTATATCGCGGCGACTGGACTGATGTCGGTACAGTCGAACGCTTGAATCAATTAAACGCACCTATCCGTTAGGAAAAAATAACATGAATGTTTATGCAAAGCGACGCGCCGCACTCTTAGCACGCATGCAAGTGCAAGGTGGCGGTGTGGCCATCATCCCTACCGCTCCTGAAGTCATGCGTAATGCAGATGCAGACTATCCTTATCGTCACGATAGTTATTTTTATTACCTCACAGGCTTTACCGAACCGGAAGCGACCTTAGTCTTAGTAGCCGGTACAAAACAACAAGCCATTCTCTTTTGTCGCGAAAAAAATATGGAACGCGAAATATGGGATGGTTATCGCTACGGCCCTGCCGCAGCAAAAGAAGAATTTGGTTTTGATGCAGCGCATGCTATCGATCAAATCGATGTTGAACTACCTAAGCTCATGACTAACATGCCTACCTTGTTTTATGCCTTAGGTAGTGATGCCAAGCTCGATGCGCGTATACAAAATTGGTTAAGTGGCGTGAGAGCACAAATTAGAGCAGGCATTAGTGCACCTGCCGCAGCGATGGATGTGCGCGTTTTACTCAATGAAATGCGCTTAATAAAAGATGCAGATGAAATCGCGATTATGCAACGCGCCGCGACTATCTCAGCGCATGCCCATACGCGTGCTATGCGATGCGCAAAAGCAGGTTTACGTGAATATCATCTGGATGCAGAACTCTTACATGAATTCCGTCGTCATGGTTCACAGTTTCCTGCTTATGGCTCCATTGTTGCAACTGGCGCCAATGCATGTGTACTGCACTATCGTGCAGGCAATACTGAATTACGCGATGGTGATTTAGTGTTGATTGATGCAGGCTGCGAACTTGATAGCTATGCATCAGACATCACACGTACGTTCCCAGTGAATGGAAAATTCAGCGGCCCTCAAAAAACTTTATATGAAATTGTCTTAGCTGCACAGCAATCAGCGATAGCAGCAACTAAACCAGGACTACGATTTATTGATGGTCATGATGCTGCAGTCAAAGTTTTATCACAAGGCATGCTCGATACTGGCTTGTTAGATAAAAATAAAGTGGGCACTTTAGATGATGTTTTAGCTAAAGGTGACTACCGACATTTTTATATGCATAGAACCGGACATTGGTTAGGAATGGATGTACATGATGTCGGTGACTATCGTGATGCTGCACCTGCTAGCGAAGAAAAACCTTGGCGCACTTTAGAAGCCGGCATGGTATTAACCATAGAGCCAGGCATTTATGTACGACCAACTGAAGGTGTGCCTGAAGAATTTTGGAACATAGGCATACGCATAGAAGATGATGCCTTAGTCACAGCAGATGGCTGCCGACTGCTCACACATGAAGCACCTAAAACTGTTGCTGAGATTGAAGCAGTCATGCGCGATAGATAATGCGCTTATAGAAGCTTCATTAATTATGCACAATACATTTGACATCACTATCGTGGGTGCAGGGCCAGTGGGTATGTCGCTCACTGCAATGCTCATTCAGCAAGGTGTCAAGAGTGATCGCATTCTACTGATTGATGCAAAACCTGAATCCACTTCTTTACAAGATCCACGTTCACTAGCACTTGCAGCTGGTAGCAAACAAATCCTCGATACGCTGCATAGTTGGCCAACTCACGCTACGAGCATTACGCAAATTCATGTTTCTAGACGGGGGAGTTTTGGTCGAACGCTAATTAAATCCGATGACTATGATTTACCCGCTTTAGGCTATGTCTGTCGTTATGGAGATGTGATTGCATCACTACTCAGTACCTTGCACCATCAGGGTATAGAAATAATAAGACCAGTTAGTATTAAAGATGTACAAGAATCTGATTCACACATCACACTCGCACTAGATAATGGCACCACTATACAAACGAATTGTTTGATACAAGCAGAGGGTGGCGTGTTCGGCTCTCAATCAACCCAGCCTGTGCATAGAGATTATCAACAAACTGCAATCGTGACGCATCTGCATTGCAGTGCGCCTATTATTGGGCGTGCTTATGAACGCTTCACGAGTGAAGGTCCATTCGCTTTATTACCACAAGATGAAGGTTATGCTTTGGTGTGGTGTGCACGACCTGAAATAGTGACACGCTTGCTTGAATTATCTGATGCTGAATTTTTACAAGCCTGCCAAAGTACCTTCGGTACTAGACTAGGTGAATTCACACAAACCGCAGCTCGCAGAAGTTATGCCTTAGGCTTAAATGCGCACCCTACAAGCACAGCGCGTAGTGTCGCTATTGGTAATGCCGCACAAACTTTACATCCAGTCGCAGGACAAGGCTTAAATTTAGGTTTACGTGATGCAGCAGTCCTAGCTCGTTTACTTGCCAGAGATTTCTCACCTGCCTCTTTAGCTGAATTTATGCGGACACGTCGTAACGATCGCAAACTTACTATACATCTCACCGATATCATGGCGCGTATCTTCGCATCTAGTCCTGACCAATCTTGGACACAAACGCTACTAGGCTTAGGCTTAGGAGGCATTGATGCCATTAAACCAGTGAAAAAACATTTGGCTGAACAAATGATGTTTGGCTGGCGCGCATAATTATTGATCGCAATAAGCGAGCATTGCCTCTCAAAACGATAAAGATGAATCAGGTCTTTAGACCACAATTCTTGGCTCCGTCATATTCTTTCTGGATAATCACTACAAAGCTAGTATATTGTTGCAGTGCAACTATTTAGTACTGAAATTCAGAAAAAGGGAATATGAGAATGGCAAGCTATCCCAAGCAACCAGCGGCTGACAACGCAGATTTACCGGGTATCTTAAAAAAATATGAAACCGTTGCTCTGGTTTTACAGGGTGGCGGTGCACTCGGCTCGTATCAAGCCGGTGTGTTTGAAGCGTTAAGCGAAGTCGGCATACAACCTACTTGGTTATCGGGTGTCTCAATTGGCGCCATCAACGCTTCTATCATTGCGGGTAACAAACCAGAAAATCAGGTGTCGCGATTAAAAGATTTTTGGGAAATGGTGTCAGGTCATGGCTATGGTGCGCATTTGTCTAGCTTTGATTCATTACGACAGCTTCATAATATGACCAGCGCCTTCATGACCATGATGTCAGGCATACCAGGCTTTTTCTCACCACGTAGCATGAATCCATGGAGTCAAATTACTGGAAATGAAAGTGCTTCTAGTTATTACGATACCAGTAAGCTCTTTCATAGTTTGAATGATTTGATAGATTGGGATTTACTCAATAGTCAACAACATAGACTGAGTGTAGGCGCTGTAAATGTGCAGACCGGTAACTTCCGTTATTTTGATACAGCATTAGAGCGTTTAAATCCTAAACACACCATGGCCAGTGGCGCATTACCACCCGCCTTCCCTTCAGTAGAAATTGATAATGATTATTACTGGGATGGCGGCATCGTCTCCAACACACCACTGCAATATTTACTTGAAGGTAAAAAACTAACGAACACACTTGTATTCCAAGTGGATTTATTTAATGCGCGCGGCAAACTTCCTAAGACTATGCCTGAAGTCATGATGCGTCAAAAAGACATCATGTATTCCAGTCGTACTCGTAATGCGACCGATCGTTTTAAGCGCATACACAATCTAGAAATTGAACTATCACATGCACTCAAGCGCATACCAAAAAATGAATTAACTGAAGAAGATCGTGCGTTGTTAGCTACTCTCGATGAGAAATCACAAATCAATGTCTTACATTTGATTTATCACCATAAAGAATATGAAGGTGATTCTAAAGATTATGAATTTTCTAAACTGACCATGCAAGAACACTGGGCAGCAGGATTAGAAGATACGCGCAGAACTTTGCAACATCGCGATTGGCTTAAACTACCTCATGCTAAGTTAGGTATGACTGTACATGATGTACATAGAGATTTTGATTGCTAATAAAAAAAGCCAGCTTACAGCTGGCTTTTTTACTTTGACTTTATTGAGTATTTTGATTAACTCATTAGCCTTACATATCCACCGCCTTCACCATATCTTCAATCACTTTCTTCGCATCACCAAACACCATCATGGTTTTATCCATGTAGAACAATTCATTATCCAAGCCTGCATAACCTGCAGCCATAGAACGCTTATTCACGATAATGGTTTTTGCTTTATAAGCATCAAGGATAGGCATACCAGCAATGGCTGATTTTGGATCTTTCGCTGCTGGATTCACCACATCATTCGCACCCAACACTAGCACCACATCAGCTTGACCAAATTCACTGTTGATGTCTTCCATCTCAAACACTTGGTCATAAGGCACTTCCGCTTCCGCCAACAATACATTCATATGACCAGGCATACGGCCTGCAACTGGATGAATCGCATATTTCACTGTCACACCTTTATGTGCAAGCTTTTCACTCAACTCCATCAAAGCATGTTGTGCACGTGCGACTGCTAAACCATAACCAGGAACAATAATCACCGTTTCTGCATTCGCCATCAAGAAAGCTGCATCATCAGCTGAACCTGATTTCACTGGACGTTGTTGCTGATCACCTGCAACTGCAGCTGTAGCATCACCACCAAAGCCACCTAAGATCACATTAAAGAAAGAACGATTCATCGCCTTACACATGATGTAAGAAAGAATCGCACCACTCGAACCCACTAATGAACCGGCAATAATCAGCATAGAGTTATTCAACGAAAAGCCAATACCTGCAGCTGCCCATCCTGAATAACTATTCAACATAGAAACCACAACCGGCATATCTGCACCGCCGATAGGAATAATGATTAACACACCTAAGACAAAAGCAATCGCCGTCATGACGATGAAAGATGTCCAGTCTTGTGTCAAACAAAACATAGCGCCAAACACCAACATCACAATTGCTAACAATAGATTCAGTAAGTGCTGCCCTTTAAAAACAATCGGCGCACCTTGAAATAATCTGAATTTATAAGTACCAGAGAGCTTACCAAACGCAATCACTGAACCTGAGAAAGTGATTGCACCGACAAAGGTACCAATGAACAGTTCTAGTTTATTACCAAGAGGAATAGGCTGATCACGTTCAACGATATTAAAAGCCCAAGGCTCAGCAACCGCTGCAACAGCAATACATACAGCAGCTAAACCAATGAGCGAGTGCATAGCAGCAACCAACTCTGGCATCTTGGTCATTTCAACGCGCTTAGCAAGGATGGCACCGATGCTGCCACCCACCACCACACCGAATATCACTAAACCATAACCAAGATCTGAACCTGCAACAGCTTCTGATTTTAATTTATAGATCAATGCAAGCGTAGTCAAAACAGCGACCGCCATACCTATAATGCCAAAAGCATTACCACGACGTGCCGTTGCAGGATGCGACAAACCTTTTAACGCTTGAATAAAACAAATTGAAGCGAGCAAATACAACAGAGTGACAAGATTCATACTCATTATTTATTCTCCCCTTGTCCTGCTTGCTGCGCTTTGACTTTAGGCTCTTTCTTCTTAAACATTTCCAACATACGTTGTGTCACTAAGAAGCCACCAAACACATTGACTGCAGCTAATGCCACTGCCAGTGTGCCTGCGATTTGACCTACCAAGCCTTCGGTCAATGCAGCTGCTAACATGGCGCCGATCATGATAATGGCTGAAATCGCATTCGTGACCGCCATTAAAGGCGTGTGTAATGCAGGTGTAACGGTCCACACCACGTGATAGCCGACATAAATTGCCAGCACAAAAATAATCAGATTAATGACGGTATGACTAACTTCCATAATGTCCTCTTATTGATAGACAGAGTGAACTCGACCTTTACGGCACGAGGTTTATTTTTTTAAACTAGTAATACGATTTTTCTCATCAACAAATACAATTTTTTGTTTGTATGTTGCGATCTCATTCTCAGACATCGGAGCATAAGTACAAATAATGAGTAAATCTCCTAAGTGCGCCAAACGTGCTGCGGCACCATTGAGAGAAATTTCACCACTACCGCGCTTACCCTTGATAGCGTAAGTTGAAAAACGTTCTCCATTATTAATGTTATAGAGATCAATTTTTTCAAACTCACGGATGTCAGCTGCTTCTAACAATTCTTCATCTATGCCACATGATCCCTCATAGTTCAGATCACATTGCGTCACAGTTGCGCGATGAATTTTTGCGCGCAGCATGATACGTTGCATAAACTATCTTATTTACGTAAAACTTCACCAGCTGTACACATTAATGTAGCAGCCACGATTTCATCACTGCGATCAATTGCTAATGCTGAATCTTTATTAATAATGAGCTTGAGAAAATCTAGCACATTACGTGAATATAAAGCTGAAGCATCCGCGCCACACAAAGCAGGAAGATTAGGCTCACCGATGATGGTTACGCCATGTTTGATTACAGTTTTACCTAATTCCGACAAAGGACAGTTACCACCTTGTTCAACTGCCATATCTACAATCACAGAACCGGCTTTCATCGCCTTAACGGTATCTTCACTAATCAAAATCGGTGCTGGTCGACCTGGTATTAATGCAGTGGTGATAATGATGTCAGATTGTTTAGCACGCTCATGAACCAGTTGCGCTTGACGCTGCATCCACGCTGCCGGCATGGAACGCGCATAACCACCCACACCTTGCGCAATTTCACGTTCCTCATCGGTTTCAAAATGATTGTTGAATTGTACTTTTCTCTTGCGTTGTAATTGTCCAAACCTTCTATGTGCTAATCTTTGAAGCCATCAAGAATGAGTAGATTTGAATCGTGTGGAATGCTTTGAATCATTGAGCTTTTCTGACAAACACATTTTCCTCCTGAATTTCTTTAGCACGGTCAAGGGGATTA
>JAIXOW010000109.1 GCA_027486615.1 Oxalobacteraceae bacterium
ATACTCCGGTTGAAAGTTGGGTTAGCTGGTAGACCCTGTTCCACGTCATCTGAGCGCTCTTTAACGTTGCCAAGTGAGATGCTGAAATTATTTCCGCTCAAAAGATGGAGAGCGACTAACGCTTTGAGCACAAGTTGGAAAAACCACTTGACAACATTAAAGGCAGTAGCTTTGGTCCATTTTCGGATGTTCGTTTTGAGGCTGGAAAACAGCTGTTTGATCCCGCACGCGCTGGAGACGGAGGAGTTGATCATGTTTCCAAGAACATAGATCAACGGCCAGCGTTTGCGGGCACAAACTGCCCAAGCGAGGACCGAAAACAGAGCAAGCATGAAGAGCAACACCACTCCGCCCGTTACTCCATAAGCGATGTTGTCCTCCGAGATGCCATCATCCGGATCCGGTGAAATCGTCGATGTTGTTTCCGAAGTGCAATTAAAGACCAGACATCCATATTGGGCCTTGATGGTTTTTAACGGACAGAGTGGTGGAATCTCAGGAGTGGAACAGTTTTTTGTGTTGTAGGTTTTGCATTGACGAACGAAACCTGTTATCTACTTTTGGGTGCACTCCATGTTGGAAATTAAATCCAAAAAAAGTGGTTAAGTTTAAAGAAAAAAATGCAAAATTAGAAGAAAAATTTGAATGAAAGAAATTGAAAGAAAAATTTAAATTAGAAAGTTCAAATTTGAGAAAAAACAGCTGACAGATTGAGCACAGACGCAAAGGAACTGAAACCAAAGAAAGAAAAGAAGATATTTTATAAAACCATATTTAAAATTAAACTATCAATTTTTTTGAGGTACTTTTATTATGCTTATGTTTATATATCACCAAAAACATTAGTTTACATATTTATCACAGATTACATACACAGATGTTTTTTAGTATGTAAGAAAAAAATTTTATTCGTAAATACCGGAAGCATTCCTGTAACCAAGCGTACCACCACTGGCAAAAAATCTGGATTTACCATAAATACAAACGTCTCGCCAGTGGCAATGCGTTCGTTTACAGGGATGTCTCAGGCATTTACGAATAAGATTTTTGGTCTTTGGAAAACATTATTTTCATCAATTTTAGCCGTGCACTTATAAAAGTAATAAAAATAACATTTTATAAAAACAAAAAAGCTTATTGCTCAAGAAATAAATAATTTAGCTTTTATTACTACCATGGGTCTGTTGCTACTTAATTGTCTGACTGACAATGCATGTTGTATCAATGTAATTAATAAAACATGCATTGTCAGTCGGTCCAATGAAGTGCAACAGACTTTCTGGAAGTAATAAAAGCTAAACTTTCATTTATTTCTCATGATTTTATTAATCTGTTAACAGTTCTGCCGCATCTGGCTAAAGATCACATATTAATGCTATTAATATATAATACTTAGCCAGATACTAACAAGACTGTCAACAGATTTTCTAAGATCATGAGAAAAAAATGTATTGTGATAAGTTCATTGGTATTTATGTGTAAATTAAAATATATACAATTAAAATATTGGTCATTAATAATAGGGAGAAACTATTATTGTTTTAAATAAAAGCAATAACACAAGAACAAATAAAGTTAGAAAAAATGAAAATAAAATAATTATGATGTTCCACTTCATTGTTTTTTATCTCACTTTAATGTATCTTGGTTATACTATTAGTTTAAAATGTTTTTTCTTCACTTTATCTGACACGTCTTGAAGTCTTTTCAAAAGAAGAAAGTTCCGATGAGATTTTCACACGCTTTTTTTAAAGATTTTTTTGTGGTCATCGGAAACCTGAAAAAATATATAGACCTCTTGAACTATAATGTTTAACAAATATTATATAAATAACCTGAAAAAAAAACAAAAAAAAACATATTTTTGTGTGCATTATAGCAGTAAGATTTTTGTTATATTATTTAAGCATTTTTATTATAACAGCATTATTTATTATTGACCCACAATTAATAGAAAAAAATAAATTTTATGATTTTACATCAATAAAAAATGTCTCAATTAATAAGTCTGGCAATCTACTCTATTGCCCAAACTTGGTTGACAAATGTCACTCAACAAACAGGAGAAACAACATGGGAGACAAATTAGGGCTTAACTGTAAATTTGCTGAAAGCCAAGAACTGTAGCAGTTCAGGTCAAATATTTTTAGTTGGATTTAAGCAGGTTGCTTAAAGGCAAAGTCATCGAGGATACAAAATCGTTGAAACTGACGGAGTGTTTCAATTCCAGAACCTTGCAAAAGCCAGTAATTGTTTCAATATGTCACTTGACTATGGAATTACAATGACAACAAATCCACGATGGGAGTCACAACCAACAGCAAAATGAAGAAGGCAAACCTGGTTGACCTGATCTACAAAAACTTTAAAGATCATTTTAAAGTCATGCCAAAGTACATTTTGACCGTTGAATTGAAAGGAAACGATAACTATCATTGCTATCATAGCCTGACAAAATTATGGGTCTACAAGAAAGCTTTGACATTTGTTTGCAAAATCATTTTACAAAAACAGAATACAGAAAACTTGTTCCAAATATCCCCTTCAAGGATAACATTTCTTTTGAGCTTTTTGTACGTCAAGGTTTCGGAGATGAGTGAACCTTTTTACAAAGGCACAAAGTCTGCTTTTTGTGCGTCAAGGTCTCAGAAATGAACAAACCTCTTTACAAAGGTACAAAGTCTGGTGCAAATGAGCAGTCTAGTAAGCATAACACTCACCATTTTAATAGTAAAACTGTCAAGAGGGGCGTACCCTACTCCAGTTTAAGGGCTCCAGGGTCTTACAGTTAACCCTATTAAAACGCAGTTTATGCATTAAAACAATAAAAAAAAGTTATGGAGTTTGAGTCCGATTGAAAAGGACCTATTTGATATGAATAAAATTCTTTTTCTTTGTGTCAACTTCAAAAATAATTTTGCTCAAAAGATAACTCAGCCTACAGTTAAGCCTAGCAGAGGATTGAACTTCCAGAGGAAATTCTTCTTTTCTTTGTCAACTTAAATTGGACTTTATATCATGAGCTTTTAATTGTCAGTTTAAATTAAAAGGCGTTATGTAACAATTTTTGCTTTTGTCTCACACAATTTAAATCTGAGCAAAGATTTTGTTGTTAACATTAAGTGTAGCCTTTGGGAAGGACTAGTGGAACTGTTACTGTGACTTTAAACAAGCTATTTGAGCAGCAGATCAGGGATGTGAAACAAAAAATCCTTGATAGGTTACAAAACGTGTTTTTGCAGCAGATTCGAGACGTGGAGCAACAAATCCACCGTCAACTTGGAGACGGTCATGATTCCATTGTCAACTATGCTTGTGGCAATGAGACAAAGTTTTTATGCTCAGATTACTTAGCTTTCAAAAAGTTTACAAGAATTGTCCACAAAACTTAGTTGTGAGAAAATGCTTTTACCATTTCTGGCCATTTCGACCCAAAAAGGTCGACATTAAGTTGATCGACAGAGTGTCGAACATGCTCGATTGCGACATGGCCAGGTAAAACACATTTCTTTTAATTTCCCTCAAATTACGCTTACCAAGCCAGCCTGGATGATATCTATTCTCTGATCGAGGACAACCACGGTGTGTTTCCCCTGCATCTGAGAATAAATATCGCCCAGGCTGGCTCATGAAAGTATTTTTAATCCTTCCCCTTCCAACCATGTTTTGTAAAGAATTCCGAGAATTGTTTACAAAACATGGTTGGAAGAGGAAGAATTAAAAATAGTTTCACGAGCCAGCCTGGACGATATTTATTCTCAGATGGAGGGTAAACACGCCGTGGTTGTCCTCGATCAGAGAATAGATATCGTCCAGGCTGGCTCAATATGCCATGAATGATTTGTAAAGCTTTAAAATGGCTAAATTGTTACAATACCATATTTAAACTTTAATGATTAAAACCCAAAAAAATTGTCCAACACTTTTCTTGTTCAGTTTGTCTCTTATGAACAAAGAACTTCTCCACAAAAAGGGAGAATGCAAGGAGAGCTTTCAGATCTCAGAATCCATTCTGTAAATCATAGCCTTTTAAAAAAAATGCGGAAATCAGACACTCTGCAGATGTTGATCCGGTTTAGCTATACGGATAACGTCAAAAATAATAAAAAAAAATAGCAGAGAAAAGATTTCATCCACTTGGAAATTTCCAATTTCTCAAGATTGGACAACTGTTGGACATTTTTTGCGTAATTTAAAAAAAAAGAAACGCAAAAAATTCAATTTGTGGTCAATGTTTAGAAAAAAAAGATGCTGTCATAATAAAGCCTTAAACAATAAAACAAAAATCTTACCTTGGTCCTGAGAAAGACTTGAGAAGTTTTGGCGCGCAGATTTTGTGAAGACGGTTGTTGTTTCGTAGACCTTAGTTGTTGTTGTAGTTGTCGTCGTCCTTGATGACCCAAAAGACCCAAACTGAAGGCCGTTACCCGAAAGGGTGGTTCTGAAATAAGCATTTACACATAATAAGTGACAAGCTTTTAAATTGATAACCCCCAATACGGGTCCCGAAATTGATGGCGGCCCCTCGAAACGGGCCCCACATTAAGATCCCCCCCCAAACCCACAATGCGAACATAAAGTTGTCAGGTTAGGTTTAAACACACTTTCAGTTGTTTTAGACACAATTCTTTGAAAATTCTTAATGAACATCATTACGAATCGTAGGCGATTTTTTCATTCTTATGAAAGAAAAAGCACCCTGGCCCTAATTTGGGGTTATTGACTCACCTTTTTAATGACCAAAGACCCGTTGTTGATGCCCAAAGGATCCAACTGAAGGTTGATGACCCAGACTGAAGGCTGGTACCCGAAAGACTGAAGGATGGTACCCAAAAGAGAGACACAAGGACCCAAACAAGGGCGGTACTCAAAATGGCACACAAATGCGGTTCTGAAATACACATAAAAGACAAGCTTTTAAAAAATGGACCCAAAATTAAAAATCGGGTTCTGTTATTAATGGCGGCCCCCCAAAACGGGTCCCGAAATTGATGGCGGCCCCCCAAAACGGGTCTCCACATTAAAGGCGGCCCCCTAATCCTACAATGGCTAAAAAATGGACCCAAAATTAAAAAT
>JAIXOW010000234.1 GCA_027486615.1 Oxalobacteraceae bacterium
AAAAAGTTTATACTTTGTATGACAGATGCATTTACAAAATATGTCGAATTGGTAGCGTTACCTGACAAGGAAGCCCTTACAGTTACATCAGCCATATTCAATCGATGGATTTGTCGATATGGTCTGCCTTTGGAGATTGTCACTGATCAAGGTAGAGAATTCTGTAACAAAATGTCAGATGAAATATATCAACTGTTGGGAACCCGGCATCAAACAACAACTGCTCGGCATCCACAATGTAACGCTGCGGCCGAGGTTTGTAACAAAACTATTGCTAAATACTTAAACTCGTTTGTGGATGCTTCTACCCTAGATTGGGAATTATATCTAGCTCCATTGATGTTTTGTTATAATACTAGCTTTCACCGATCCGTTAAAAATTCGCCATATTTTCTTACCTATGGAATGGAACCACGGTTGCCATCTTTTCCAACACCCGATCTGCGTCGTGTCTTCTATGGAGAATCAGAAGCCGCCGGAATGCATCAAAGACTTTTGTTGGCAAGAAAATTGGCCATTGAAAACAATTTCATTGCCACTGAAAAATCTAAAGAGTATTTTGACAAAGCAAATAAGGCACAAAAACACTCTTTTGTCCCCAACCAACTTGTTTTATTGGAAGAATATAACTTCCTGGGTAGAAATACCAAATTGTGCCCAAAGTGGTCAGGGCCACACACTATAATTAATTTGAAAGGGTCACATTGTGTTGAACTCTTATTGCTAAATTCAAGGAAAACAATTGTCAATGTTGATCGTATTAAACCTTACTTCTTCCGCGACGATAATTCTCAAGGTTTGTCAACACCGTCATCACACGCTAACATAGATCCTTTACCATCACAACAATCTTCTTCATCTTCTTCTCAAACGCATCAGCCTACTCCTACAGATGACCTCTCTACGACGCCTACACTAGACTCACAGGTGACTCTCAACCCTTCCACCTCTCTTCCAAAGAAGCGCGGCCGCCCGCCTAAAACAACTTTTCTATCTGGTAACCCTTCTGCGCAATCTTCACCTGGACCAGCTCCTGCCCTGCCCCCCTCCCCTCCCTCTCATTTTCAAAACAGGGGAGGGATTGTGACAAGAAGTCAAGCGCGCGCAAATATAAATGCGCTCCTTACGCACAAAAAACTTGCGTCAACAGATGAAGAGGTAAACAAGATCAGAAAGATTATAGAAAAGTGGTGTGATATTGAAAATGTACGTCTCAAAACAGGTAATCGTCTATGTCACTGCCCTTCAAACAATCATACCCGGATTTGTCAACAAAAATGGGCCAAAGTACTGCAGCTTTACAAACTATATAAAGCGAAAAATTTTGAGACTTTTCATTCAGTCTTCTCGGAGCCTTCTGAGCCCTTTGACGAGAACATCTTCGGCAACCTGTTCGATCTCGACAGCGACACCGACCACGACCCTGGCTACGGAGGTTCCTCGCCGACACACGACCCACCCGATGAGGAAACCCTTCCCGAAGAGACCCCTGCCCCTGCAAGACCGGACCCGACGGCAGAACGCGTATCGCCTGTTCCAGGACCCTCATCGAACCAACATCTCAACCTATACCCGCACCCTGACGACCGAGGACCGACTGGGCTACATCCTCGGATTCCTTCTATTCCGGCCACTTCGGATACCAGCAGCTCGGAGTTTCATTCATTTGAAGACACTCTAGACGACTTAGAACGCACTCTAGAACATCTAACAGCAGAGACTTCAACAGCCCTTGCGTCAGCCGAGACCGAAGAAGAATACCAAAACATCCTTGATGACCATTATGGACAAGTTCTGGAACTGCAACGCCTTCATCAAGAAGCGCACAAACAAGCCAATAAGTCCCCAGCAACTCGGACCAAGACTTCGACCCCAACTCGTCCCTCTGGGGCCTTCGCCGACGTGGAGGAGGCTCTCTTTGGATCCACGACGCCAGTTCGACGCCACACTCGAAGGCAAGGTGACGTGGAAGACGTACCTTTACCAAAACGACCCGCAGAATACAAACCCGTCAAAAAGAAGTAAAGTACTGTTAACTCTATTGGCTTTCCTTCTCATCCTTCTTCACCCTCAACTAACACTTGGAGCTGAACACGTAATCTTCGAGCAAATTGGACAACTAGCTGGATCAACTTCGTATCTACATGCCCACATCACGGTAAGCGTCTCTTCCATCGACGAACAACTTCTGGCCTACGAGAAACTCCTTCGAACCGACTACACAGATTATAAGAAGGTTTATGAGCTCATTCGGCACAATCTGGGTAGCTATCAAAATGCAGAGAATCCTCGAAACTTTTCGGACGCAAAATTATACACTGCGGCAATGTCTTGGACGCAAATGGCCCGGCTACACGTGGACGACACTATCGATATAAGGGATCACATCAACTCTCTCCGGAACATGCTACCAGACCGACCTGGAAAAGATGCAAACAAGGTCACTTCCGATTCTGGTTTCGTCGATGGTCGACTCAATTCAGTGGACTACGTTTCTGACGAGCCCCGACCCCCCAATCCGATAGACGTCTCCAAGGATACTCTAATCCTTCATCTTCCTGATGACGACGCAATTTCTACATCTGAACCGAGCCCTCCTTTCCCGTTCAAAGCTTCTCCTCTACATGAAGCCGCCCACAGATATATTATCAAGCAAGAAGTCAATCTTGGAATCGTTTCCGAAATCAATACAACCCCTTCCCCAAAATTGAACTCCTCCGTCAACATCACCACAGACACTAACATCCTGGACAAACCAGCACCTCTTCTGGCCAACATATCCATCCTCCCTACCGAAAGCACAATTCCGGTAAACCGACCTCGAACCGCTGGAGCTCACCAACGATGGCCAATGGGGCACCGACGTAAGCGCGTGGCCGGAATAATCGCTCTACCCATTGCCATCGCAGCCACCGCTATGGGAATCTACAACTCGGTCCAGATTGAATTCCTCAAAACCGAACTTCTAGAGGTAAAAGACAATGTCAACCGATTATTCGAAGTCCTGCAAAAATT
>JAIXOW010000403.1 GCA_027486615.1 Oxalobacteraceae bacterium
ACAAATATTGTTTCCCCCACTGTTATTGGTAGTTTGTATAGTAAAATATTAAGAATAATTCCTATAAAAAACAATAATTCGAGTTATGTAATAACTGAGTTTTTACATAAAGAATATTTAGAGATTCAAAATACGGAAGTGAGTGAAGTTGAAATTGAATTACGCGCACATGACGGTACTCTAGTTGAGTTCGGATTTGAGCAGGATGTTATATTAAATCTCGAATTCCGCCAGAACTAACCATTCACACAATGGCTGACAATGTGGACAGTCTAGTTTTGTCAGGTTGTGAATGTTCAAAAACAATTACACCTCCAACTTATTCACCTGAAAATACTCTAGAATACGTTAAAGTGAAAAAAACTTTTTTGGCTAATTATTTGAAGGAGCTCAAGTTACATTCCACACCTAGTTTAGTTTGTGTTAAGCCTTGCTACGGTAAACAACTTGCAAAAGTGAGAACATTGAATACAATTTTCATTTCACATCAAAAGGATTTAAAAAGACTTAAACAACATATTACCGATTTTCAACAAAAAAACAATACAAAGCGTATACTCAACTTGGCAAGAAAACCTGTCGCTATTTCAGACTATATTGAAAGTTTTCTCCATCTTAATTCAAGTTTTGCACAAGTGTTATCAACTTTTTATAAGCCTGACGATCATATCCCCATCCTCTTACTCATTCAAGCAGCTCAAGCCAACTTTTTGAGTATAACAGTTTTTGAATCAAGTATTCTACATGATGGATCGAGCATTCGAGAGACTCGCGAATCAAAGGCTTAGAACAGACCAATTTAATTGGAAGAGCCTTTTGTGTCATCCATCTGAAATAATCCGGATTGATGAGCAGTTACGTTTGAAGCAGCTTGAATTGGGTGATTTCAACGAGCGAACGCCAGGCTTCAATCTCATCGCAGCTCAAACCAACCTCGAACACAAGCGTTTACTATATAGTATGAGATGTTATCTCGCTATTTGTGGTTTTTCTTTTTTTCGAATGCCGGTTTTCTCACATGAAGAACATCAAAGATTGAGAAATAGTTTTGTTGATCGTCCAAATTTTGAAACCAGACAAAACAGCTTCATTGAGTTGACCACAAACGAGGATGATTTTTGGCTAATCATGCAAACGGAATGTGACAAGCAAAATAGTGAGAAATTCTACAAAAAAATCATGGGAGAAGTTTTAAGCTACTACCAATTCCCACACGAGCAAAAAGAACATATGATGAATGTTATTATTCAAAAATGCCGTTTCACTGTTTAAATGTTGAAATGAAAATGTAAATATGTAAATAAAGTTTTTAAATCATTTTTGTCTGTATTTAAGTGAGAATATTTGTAAAATTTTGAAATATATTGAAATATCAGAAAATGCCTTACGACATTAGATTTAGAACAAGTTTTAATTGTCTTGTTAGCGGGCCTGCGGGTTCGGGGAAAACAACATGGGTTAAAAACCTTTTACTAATAGGTAACCAAATATTTACAGTTAAACCCAAAAAAGTGTTTTTGTTCTATCAAGCAATGCAAGATATGTATTTAGAAATGGAGAACCTTGGTTTAATTGATGAAATGATTGACGTGAAAGAAAAAATGCCAACATTAGATGAAATTCATGACATGGTATTTCCATTCAAAGAAGAAGGTGGTTCTATGATTATTTTTGATGACAGTATGACTTCAGTAAATTCAGACTTTGAATTATTATTTTGTAATTTAAGTCATCATGATAACTGTAGTATAATATTCTTAACACAAAATTTGTTTTTTCAAGACAAGTCATTTAGAACCATGAGTTTAAACACACACTATATGGTTTTAATGAAAAATGATCGTGATAAACAACAAATCAGTATATTAGGAAAACAAATTAGTCCTAATAATTCAAATTATATCATTAAAGCCTATGAGGACGCTACTCAAAACCCCTATGATTATTTGATATTAGATTTTCATCCTGAAACTCACAAACTTGTGCGAATCCGTTCAAAAATATTCCCCTATCAATTTCCCTGTGTAACATACTTAGAAAAATGATACAAAACAAAGATGTACCGCTTATAAAAGTGTTATCAGGAATGAAACCTGAAGACTTGCAAGTTATTTTAGATGTTCTACCTGACGAGGCAACTGAAATTATTTGTGAATGTGTTTATAATGTTCTCAACACAGATATTAAATTATCTCCCAAAAAAAAATCTCATTTACGTAAATTCATTAAATCGAATTGTAGTGTTCACCGTTTATCTAAAATATCAAAAAAATCTCACCCTATATCTAAACGTAGAAAAGCTTTAAAGCAGGAAGGTAAAGGTTTACCTTTATTGTTAGGTGCGGCGATTCCATTTTTGATGGACTTATTTATGGGACGTAAATGACTATATTTAAACATCTTTAACGATTCATTATTGTAAGTTGGAAAAATTCAATATCAAAATGAAGCCTAAACAGTCTGTTTATTCAAAAATGTATTTAGTAACACCTAATGTGTACGATAAAGTCTTACAAAGTATTGATGATAAATTGCAAAAAGCAACTTCTGATTTAAATATGGAAAAAGAGACTGAAGAGAGACCTGGTGAGAAAATATTGGAGGATATTGCAGCCCAAGAAGTCCCAATTGTCACTAACCCTGAACCTGAACCTGAAATTGCAGCTAATCCTGAATTTATCGACCCTCAAAATTTAAGTGAAGCTGAACCAACATTTGGGCAGCCTGAAGTATCAGGTCAAAGTGAGGAAATTATGGAACCTGGAGAAATAGTTCAACCCCAACAAATGGTTCAAGAAGTTCAATCTGTTAACCCTTTAACAACAAGTTGCGCTCAACCTCAAGTTCAAGATCAATTTATCCCATTAATTAGGCAACCAAATGTTAGAAAAAGGGTGACTGGAGGGAAAATTAAAAAAACTTTAATTGTTCCTAGCATTCTTAAAAAAGCACCTCAATTACAAAGAGTTCAGCAAGAAACTAATATTAATCCTAATATTAAAATGGTAAAAATATCAAGACCTCAGCCTATTGATGTCATAAAAGACATTCCTGTAAAAGCTAAAAAATTTGTTTGTAAAGTATGTTTGAAAGGTTTTGCTTCAAATTATCATTTAAATAGGCATATGAGCACTGTGCATAAAAATTTAGCTAACTTGGATAACCCACCACAAGTTCAAACTTTACCTGATGACGATATTGAAATGGACCGCCCTGTTTTTCCTAAACCTAGTACAAGTAAACAATTTCAATCATGGAAAGAGACTAAAGAACAAGAAAATGTTAAAAGAAAAACTACTGATGCTAAATTAAAATATACTCCAAGACCTACAAAAACACGCCCAGGTGATGATTGGTTTAATTTTGATTCTTGGTCTAAGTAAATTGTAATCTAATTTGAAATAAAACACATATAATATAAAGAACATTCTTTTATTTAATAAAAAAATATACTTGAAAAAGGGTTTTTGTTACTTTACAAAATATTTGTTATGTTTAACAAATTATTCATTAGGCAACGGTTTAAAATTATGCTGGATTTGATTTTTTATAATTGAATTTTGAAGAAGATGATTTATCCTGTCACATCACTGTCGCTGAAGGGTTTTATTTCCTGGCTGGAAAATTCAGGCCCATCATCGACGGGTGTTTCCTGGCTTTTGAGGATGTGCATACCACAACTGCAGTACAAAACCATTGGATTGATCGTCTTGTGGAGTGATCTCAGGATCTCCGCTTTATCTCTGTATGAGACTTCTTCCGGCTTGATGTCGTCACCGTATAAATATTGAAGAATCGCGATTGGAACAGGCGGAAAGAAAGGTACTTGAAGATGGGCGAACCGCCCACCATCCTCGAATTCTTCAGCGGGTGGAAGTGAGCGAATACGTTCAATACGTGAGTGAATACAATCAATTGGTTCGTCTAATTGATCAGCCATCGTGGAATCGAAAAATGAACTGGCTAAAATTTTTGAAAACTTGCTATTTTATACTAAAATATTTTGGGGTGTGGTTTACTGGACCATACACTCACAATCTGACGCCCTTTCTTCTAGAACATTACTCATCATGACCGTCTCAGAAGCATTTTTCTCAGGCTCAGAAGAATTCATCTCGGGTTCATTGGTTTTTAAACCCCTCCCCCTCTTATTTTCTTTATATTGTAATCGCCTCCTCCTTTTTTTTGCCGCAATTTGTTCTAGATGATACACAAAATGCTTAGCAATATATCTGAGATGATATTGCGCAAGAAAAGTTAAGCTTGTAAGACGATCTTTTTCTGATTCACGCAATTCATCCATTGAATCATATTGGTATGTAGCAGGTGCTTCGATGTTATACGGCCTATATGCGTCATCACCTGATTGTAAATAATGTAATTTAACTAAAATTTCATTATTTTCCTCAGCTTTTTGAAGTAAAAAGCGGAGATCTTCTTCACGAAAATACTTGTTTATCTTAATATCAGGTAGTTTCACACTGATATGTTCAGCACACTTATCAAAATCTGGTTTGTTTTTTTCAACAAATTCTTGATTAGTGATATCTAATTTTGCACATTGATAACACATTTTGACTTCTCTCAATAACGATCTTAGTAAAACTACCAAGTATTTGTATCTAGCATCAGTTTATATACCCGGTCCAGAAAACAATGTAAGACTATTCATACCTTTGTCTACCGTAATTTTGTTAGGTAATCGAAATGAAACACAAAATTTTTTTTTCAATTGACATTCTTTTTGCACACACTCAAAACAATATTTTGTTGACATTTTAGGTATAACATAATTAATATTACAATCTATTAAGCCACAAAATTCTGAATTTGCATAGGAATAAATACAAGAATGACAACAAAAACATAATTTCCAAAAAAAATTACACATAATGATAAGATGATGAGACGTCATATAACTATGACATTAGTGGAGGTGCATTCCAGCTTTATATAGTTAACGCTGGTGTGCCGCAACACTAATTGACAGGTATAGACATATTATTCTTCAGATGGATAATATTGTCAACCATTCACCGATCGATGACCATTCACAAGCCTATTTTCCGTGTTCACAAGTGCTCAGGATTGTGAAGTCTTCGATCAACAAATAGAGACTTAAAATTACATTAAATTCAAAAAAATAATAAATATTGATGAGTATTGTCGGGGATTCAATGGGCAATGTTTACAATTCTTTTTCTCGTGTTCACATGTGCTCAAGAATTGACAATCATTGCTCAATGAATAGAGCGACATAAAGGTTTATTGAGATCTTCTCCACAAATAGACAAAATATAACTCATAGTTTTTTGCTATTTTATGAAGAAAATTGCCGATAAAGCTTGTAATTTTTGTGCATAAAATGCTCAGATTTATCGAAATCTTCTCCACAAATAGACAAAATAGGCAAAATAAATTTAAAATTGTAAATTTACATAAATAAATAAATATAATGACAAAATATAACTCATAGTTTTTTGCTATTTTATGAAGAAAATTGCAGATAAAGCTTGTAATTTTTGTGCATAAAATGCTCAGATTTATCGAAATCTTCTCCACAAATAACAATATTTTAATTTGTTTAAATAGTTAGAAAAATGATAATAAATTTGATGAATATTGTCAACCATTAATCGAGCAGTGACATTTACAATCCTTTTTTACATGTTTTTACATGCCCGCAAGTGCTCAGGATTGTAATGTCACATCTCAATGAATAGAGATAAAAATTACATAAAAATGAATCAAAAATATCGATGAATTTAAATTTTTGACAAACAGTAAAGATGGTTCATAGATCTAATTAAAAAATGTGTGAAGCTCAGGCCTACGATAACCATCTTCACAAATTGGCGAAAATAGCTCAAATGTTCACAAATAAAAATGTTTCAAAATAACGATGATAACGATGATAATTTGTAAATTATCCATGAAAAAGATCTGTCACAAGGCTACTTGTTCTCAGACTTATGCAAATCTTTTACATAGATCACCACAAAAGTTATGTTGTAAGAAAAAAATGTGTTTAAAAATAATATTACCAACGATCTTGGGTGTACAGAGTATTTTAATCATATTAAACGTTCTTAGTTTGAAATTAACATACACACACACCCAAAATAGTCAATAATAAATTTTCATATGCTGTAAAAATGCTTCAAACCATGATGTCGAACCATGATGTCGTGATGTCGTGATGATGTTATTGGCAGATGTTGTCTAAATTACCCAAAAAGTAAGATCACACAGTTATAAACCGTGGTCTACAACTATGCGAAATTACCTCAAAGTAGATAGACATTCTTCGTTTCATTTTGATGTATCTTGATGTGTTTTTATGAAAATTCAAATTTGAACTGAGGTTAAAAATCAGTCAAGCGTGAAAGTCTGTTGCGGGCACGCAAAAATCAAGTTTGAACTTGTTTGGATTGGATTTCACAATATTTCATAACAATTTTGAGAGAGAAGATTAATAAACCCAAATAGAGAAAGGTTTCGTGTAAAAAACACTAAAAGTTCCGAAATATATGCATTTTAAAAAAATTCCCGTGTTTTTCAATCAAAAATAACTAAATAATTTGATTTACAATATAAATAGAAGTTTTTTCCATTCTTTAATACACAGGGGAGCAATAGCTCAGTGGTAGCGTCGCCCGCCAACTCAGACTTGGCATTAAGGGCGGTGGTTCGAATCCCGAGCAGGTCGAAAAAATATATCATCAGAATTGTCTGCGGATTCGTTGGCCGGGACAATAGGACGGACAAAAACTTCCGGCAGTTCCTATTGTTTGTCACGGACGCAAAGGCCTGCTCACCACACAAACGCAAACTCCCCTGTGTTTTTTTGTCTTTTTTAAATATATTTTGTGAAAATATTGTAATAAAATACCTTTTTTTCACGATTTTTCAAGACAAAATCTGAGTTGTGTCAGGAATTTTCAAGACAAAATCCGGATTTGATCTTAAAATCGGGTGACTCCCAAAATCGGGTGCGACTCCGAAAAAAGTAAGAAAAAGTAGCTTTTTCGGAAATCGACCCTAAAGAGGGTAAAAATACCCTTTTTGTTACTTTTTTTCCCAAAAATGTTCAAATTTTTACTATTTTTTGGCAGTAAAATCATATTTTTACCCGATTTTGGGCAGCTTTAGCTCCCAAAATCGGGTAAAAATATACAACATTCAAATTAGTTTAAGAAAGTATGTATTTATCTTTGAAGAG
>JAIXOW010000102.1 GCA_027486615.1 Oxalobacteraceae bacterium
AAGAAGACCATTTTAAACCGGATTCATTTTTTGTTGATAAGTTGGAAAAATAAATTACAAAAAATTCCTTCGACTACTGTTGCTGATTTCATTATTTGTCTTTGTCGAGGTCGAGAATCAAACTTTTTACTCGTATGTATCTTAGACTAGCATTAGCATTAGCATTAGCACTAGCATTAGCATTAGCATTAGCTACAATTAGCATTAATGGAACTGTCGGAAAAAATAAAATCCGCATTGAGGTTACTAAAATTGGCTCTTAGCATTTATTACTCAGAAAGATTTTTTGTTTTTGTTTCTCAAATATTTAAATTTAAAAGGGAAAATTAAAGTAAAAGTAAAAGTAAAAGTATTCAGAATTGGGGTTTGGTTGCGGCAAAGGTCGCATCGCATCATTATCATTATCATTGATATTGATATTAATTTTCAGCAAATTCCAAATTATGAAACAAAGTTGATGTTGAGGTTGAGCTAGGCTAGACATATAAACATAAACATAAACCTAATATTTCGTAGTTAGAACAACTTTTTCGTTTCTCATGAACATTAACAAGAACATTCTCATTATATGAATATTTCGTAGTTAGAACAGCTTTTTCGTTTCTCATGAACATGAACATGAACATTCTCATTATATGGGTGAGGATGAGATCGAGATCTCTTTGTTACATATTCATATTCATATTCTGTTTCTATTTCATAATATTAATGTAAATGTAATTGTAATGAATTTGAACTTGATTGGAATATAAGTAATCACTATCATCGATATAGATACAATGACACTGAGACTGAGCTTGATTCTCATCATCTTCATTTTCATTATAAAACAAAAAATTTCATGGTCATGGTCTATTCCCCCAATTCTCAACCTAAACCTAAACCTTATCTTCTACTCGTTGTTCCAAAAGGTAATTTGAAAGATTATCTAATTTGTCATTGTCATACTTTTTATTATTCTTGAACTTGAAGAATTAAATGACATAAACATAAAACAAAAACATTTTAATTTTATTTATGTGTTACATTTTATTATACACTTACACTTACGTTTACGTTTAGTTAGATTTGATTTTGATTTTCAGTTACAGTATAAAGTTATTTCGTTTACATTTACAGTTTAGCTTTAGCTTTAGCCGTTGATTTTTGTTTTTTGTTTCCTCCAATCTTTACCTTTACATTCAAGTTTTCCTTTCCTTGATCACACACTCTCACTTGCCCTCTTTCGCTTTCGCTTTCTCTTTCTCTTTCTCTGCTTGTTCTTGTTCTTGTTCTTGTTCTTGCTCTTGCTCTTGCTCTTGCTCTTGCTTTCTTTGTTTTTGTTCTTTGTCTCTCCTCTCTTTATCTTCCGAGATCTTCTCCAATCTCTCCTTTTCTTTTTTCATTTGATCCAGTCTAGCTAGAGCTTTTTGCATGTATCCATTCTCCCTTTCTTTTCTAGCAACAGTACTTTTCAGTTCTCGAGCGATTTCTTCTCTGATCCCCTTGATTTGTTTGAGGTGCCTCAGACGTTCTTCTCTCCCTCTGTTCTTCTTCTTCATTGAAGATACCTTGAAGAATAACAGGTCCTTTTGAAGCTTCTTCATTTTTCTTTCGTGGACTTTGTCGTCTTTACTTCGATATCTATATCCTTTAGCTCCTTTCTCTCCATTGACAGACATCGACATCTTCTTTTAGTTTTAGTAATAGTAATGATCGAGAGAAATAGATTTCGTGATCGTGATCGTTATTGTGATGCTGCGAATGTGAATGTGAATTTGTGACTAGTGCAAAATTGCAGTTAAATGTTAAATTGTTGTTTTTGTTTCTAGGCTGTACGTGCACGCATGGAACGCTCACTTGTGTGTGTGTGTGTGTGTGTGTGTGTGTGTACGAGTTGGGTTGGGGTTGGGTGTGTCAGGCAGACTATCCATTAAGCCATAAGCCTTTTCTTTCATATTCGCATTCGCACGAGCATCATGAGCATGAGTCATGGTCATGCGCATGCGGTTTATTCACAGACGATGCTTCATTGGGGGAAATAAACATAAACTATACCTAAAAAACTTGTTTTTGTTTCTAGGTATAGGCTGTACGTGCGCGCATGAGTGTAGTGTATACGATTTTGGTGTACCATGCACATGCAGACTATCTATTAGACCATAAGCCTTTTCTTTCTTTCATATTTGCACGACTGACGATGCTTCCTTGGATTTGCACGAGTGTCATGGTCACATGCAGTTTATTCACAGACGATGCTTCCTTGGGTGGGGTGGGGGTGAATAAACTATACCTAAAAACTTTGATCTATTACTTCGACTTCGATCCATTACTTCGACTTCGAAAAAATCATCTTAGCAAAATAGAATTTTTGCTTTGCATTTGTCAGAGTCAGAGTCAGAGTCTGAAAGCTAAGCTAAGCTAAGGCTAAGGCTAAAGGCTAAGGTTAAGGCTAAGACTAATCTAAGCTAGTAAAAGTAAATATATTTTTGTTTTTGACTATTGTACTAGTACTAGTTTTCATCGGAATCAGAATCTTAGTAAAAATCCTAATTTTTTCTTCAAATCTTAGTAAATTTCTAAATTTTTCACTGCTTTCTCAACAAAGTAATATTATGAAATATAACTTCCAACAAAAATACTAGTAAATATTTGTCTATTTTACTAGTTTTCATCAAAATCCTAGTAAAAATAATATCTCTCAACAAAATATTAGTAAATAATTGCTTATTTTACAAGTTCTCACAAAAAAATTAGTAAATATTTGACTATTCTACTATTTTTTCATCAAAAATCCTAGTAAAAAATGTTTTTTGATATTGTTTTTCATCAAACCTTAGTAAAAATTTATATATCTCAATAGACTAGTAGAATATAATACTAGTTTTCATCAAAATCCTAGTAAAAATAATATCTTTCACATCTTTCAACAAAATATTAGTAAATAATTGCTTATTTTACAAGTTCTCACAAAAATATTAGTAAATATTTGACTATTCTATTATTTTTCATCAAAAATCATAGTAAAAAATGTTTTTTTGATATTGTTTTTCATCAAACCTTAGTAAAAATTTATATATCTCGATAGACTATATCAAAATCTTAGTAGAATATAATATTTTTCAACAAAATATTGGTAAGTAATTGTCTATTTTACAAGTTCTCACCGAAATATTAGTAAACATTAGTAATTATTTGACTATTCTACTAGTTTTCATAAAAAAATCCTAGTAAAAAAATGTTTTTTTTGATATTTACTTACATCAAAATCAAATCTTAGTAAAAATTTATCAGTAAATATTTGTCTATTCTACTATTTTTCATCAAAAATAAAAATCCTAGTAAAAAAATGTTTTTTAAACTCAAACCTTAGTAAAGATTTATATATAATGAGAGTGTTCATGTTCATGTTCATGAGAAACGAAACGAAAAAGTTGTTCTAACTACGAAATACTAGGTTTATGTTTATGTTTATATGTCTAGCCTAGCTCAACATCAATCAACTTTGTTTCATAATTTGGAATTTGCTGAAAATTAATATTAATATCAATGATAATGATGTGGTCTTTGTCGCAGCCAAACCCCAATTCTGAATACTTTTACTTTTACTTTTACTTTAATTTTCCCTTTTAAATATTTGAGAAAAGAGAAACAAAAACAAAAAATCTTTCTGAGTATAATTTGTCTTAAAAAGAGAAATTTAATCTTAAAATCGTTGTTGTTGGTGAAAAACTTTAGTTGGAATTGAAACTCCAATGATCTCATTTCAACGTAATAAAAATTGAAGTAAGAAATTTGATTCTAATTTAGTCTTAGTCTTCTTCAAGACTAAATTTCTTGGGTACCCGGATATTCAACAAGACATTTAATTATATCTTTTTCAGAATTCGTATCGTGTTGAAAATGGATTTTATATTTTGGGCAACGACATACGAACAAACAATGCTAACAAGGCAATGGAAATTTTTCACGAGGGAGACTTTCACTACATCTTGGAAAATAATTCCTGTGACTTCGAGTTTATTCCTGATGTTTTCCTTTATGCTTATGGAAATATAACTGAAAAGGTTAGTTTCAAAAAACATCACCATCTTTGATAACTTAATCTTTTACAGATACAGACTAAAAGTGAGGATAAACAAAAACGCATTTTCAATTTCAATGACTTTCATGTCATGTACGTCGCGAAAATTTTATTTTTATTTGCGGAGCGA
>JAIXOW010000338.1 GCA_027486615.1 Oxalobacteraceae bacterium
ATTTTCTCTCTCTCTGTCTCACTTAGATCAACTCCAAAAATCAAAACGGGGTTTCGGCCATCTCTAAACATGAAGCCGCCCTTATTGGTTCGAGTCAAAACGTAAGTGTAAATTTATTTGTTTTTTTACAAAAAATACAATGTTTTAGATATTTTCGATGTTTAAAACTGTCACGTAATCGAGTTTATCTGTCTCTCTCAATCAGGTCTCGCAAATATCGATAGCGAAGATGCAAATCGGGATCCCAGCCAATCTCGAAACTGATGCCTGAATTCTGCATCCCGTCTTTACTCGAATCAAAATGTAAGTTACGTTTCAGCAAAAATGTATTGTTTTTTCGATCTTTATTTCCTCCATTATAAAGTTTTAAACCGATACGTAATCGACTTTGTCTCTTTCTCTATCACTCAGATTTGACGTACATCGGGATTTCGGCCATCTATAATATAAAGTGCTCGCGAAAACCGTATCTTTGGAGTTAAAGATGGTAAGTTAAAAGCTTATTTTGTTTGTTGCAAGAAAAATGCAAAGTGGCCCTTTGAGGAACTCATTAAGATGCGACTGCATTTGAAGGTGTTGACCGTCACTAATTAGCCTAACCCGTCTCGGCGCCCGTAACGAGTATCTCAGCGAGTGATACTTTTGTCTGATTTTTTTAATTACAGATAATTGGTATGACCAGCTACCCCTTCAATGCACGGAACGTTTCGAAACATCAAATTAGCTTCTTCGTAGGTAAATGACTGCCTCCTCTAACGTACTCTGAATAATGTTTTTGCAAATCCGCACATTGTCGACAAACCTTCAAAACGGCGGGCAGCAATTAAAATTTGGTTTTTATTTCAGAAGTCGACACCGAGACGATCCCCGCAACTACGCTAGTCAACCAAAATCTTGAAAATTTTACATTAAAAATTGTTATCTTTTATAAGATATTATGATAAATAAAGTTTTGGCTTATTTTGAATGCATCTTTTAATTAGTCTTTAATTGGCACCCTATCCCAAAGACTGCTTTACTATTAACGTTACCTGAGGGCACAATTACTTTGGTCGACAATTCTCAATTGCAGCACCCAAAAATTCCATATCGTTGAGAGCAGTATTAATGCCTTCACTAGTATTTGCGTAAAAGTCAATGTAAGCTCTCACGTCCATAATAATAATGAGTCTGTCAATTAACTCTCTATCTTCATCACGTATTCTCAATCTCTCTGAACCAGTAAACCACGACCTGCTAACGAGATCAACCACTAATCGAAAATAGTCACCCATTAAAAAAACAATTTGAAGTTATCTGAATTAAAGGAAGTTTATTACTGTTGTAATTTTGCAAGAAATGCATATATTATCACAATTGCAGAATAACCGTTTGATATCAGTTTTTTAGCGCGTATTCAATTTCATTTCAAGGCAAAGCTCTTGAATTTTGAATTTTGAAAGCGAGGAGCCAGAAAAGTCTCATCGCTGTGATGTAGCCTTCCTCTGAATCCTCGAACAGCTCCCACATGCACCTTTCCTCCAGATCATCTAGAAAATCGTCAATTTTTTCTCGATCTGCGTCGACAATTCTTTGGCGATCCCGACCCTGGTACCAAGAAATGTGAACCGCGTTTGCCAACAGTTTGAGCCAATTTGTAACCTTAAATAAAAAGGCTCGTCAATACTTGCTAATTTTTAAATATAATTATGAAAACTTTTAAAAAGTTTACTTACAGACATCATATCCATGTTTGCTCTATCTTTGAAGGGTTCAAAAATGCAACTAATCATAAAACATCCCTATTTTTGCTGACAAATGAAACACGAATATGAGACGAAGTAGCATTTATTAGATCTGAGACGAATGAACAGTGTGAATTGGGAGACCCAATCTTAAAGCAATATCACGTAAAACATTGTTGACATGTTGCAGACAAGTATGGATGTCAACAAGCACTTCCATAGTGTGGGGTCTTGTCTCAACGTATTCCTTGACAATGTCCAGCCACGAGTCGATGATGTTCATCTCGCAAACGTTGATCGCGTTCTGAGCTCTTCCTCTGGGTAGGATATTCTCAAGCCATTGCTCTTCTGTTAGACTCAAAAGTCGCAACACACGTGACCATTCGGTGAGGACATCCATGATGTCAAAGCAAAGTTTTAAAACAAACTAAATGAACCCATTTGAATCATTAAAAAAGTAAACTGGTTTGCACGCGTTTACTAAAACGCGTTAGACATTTTGAAGGTTTTATTTAATTTTTCATGCGCAACAATTGAGAGCAGATCTGAAATAAAGTCAAAGTTTCAAAAATAAGAACTTTTGTCATAACGCAGTACATCTTTCACCAAACAAAAAGACAGAACTTGCCATTTCTTTTTTATCGATTTTGTGAAGGCTTCCAATCTCTCCGTTTGTTGTCGGAGACTCTCACGCTCTTGTTGAAGTTGAGCCAAAATAGCCATTTCTACTTCGACAATTTGTTGCTCGAGAAGCCTACGTCTCACTTGATCACGTTCGTTTTCAAGTTCGCGCTTAAAGAAGAGCAAATCGCGCGCAAATCGATCCATTTTCTAAATTACAAATTTTTGCAAGCAGGGTAAACAAATAAATTTACCTTGTTATCATCCACCCACATTCTTTGTTCCCGAGTTCAAATGAGGTCACATGTCTATAATTTATCAAGAAATGTGCGTAAAACTTTAAATAGACGTAAAAATATATTTTCTAATAATATCAATTGAATCGATTTAGTAATAACTTCCTATTGGAAGCTTGTGCCAATTATCTCAAAGAACTATTTGCAAGGGGTGCGTCGTGCATGACAACTGCATGGGAATCAAGTTTTGAGCATTTCTTCTCAATCAGTTAACTTGTTCTTTGTGTGAAAACTATTTAAAAATGACTTTTCGTAGAAAACTACCCAAAAGATCTCCAGTAAGTTTGGCTACATTATGATTATGCTTTTAATATGAACGTTAGAAATTAAGTATTTTAATTTTGATGAAATTCATTTTATAGCTCTATCAAATCGTCTCTAACATTGAACGATTAGATAATGACGCAAGACGTTTGGAAATGGAACTACTTGACGTCGTCAATGACATCGAAACACCAGTAACGAGCGAGGACGAAGATCCGGAGTCTCCCATCGCGAATCCTCCTAGAACACCTCACATCGCTCAAATTCTCTTAAACATGCTTGCGGCCGTCTCGACTCTGGCTAGAGACACTAATTTTAGTGCACTTTACCATGATCCCAACTACTTATACAAGGTGTCGAAAAAAATGAAAAAAATGAAGAAAAACGCAAAAAGGGTTGACTTTGAAACCGTTTACAGGGACGAATGTTTTTGGCATCACCTCGCTCGGATCCAACGCACGTACCCTGACGACGGCGGCAGATCCTTCCTTAACCACTTGGTGGCTCTGGAAGGCCACCTGACGACAGAGTACGACTCGGACTCAATTTACGAGGATGAATCTGAACCCGAAGAGCCAACCAAAAAACTTAAATTTGAAAAGGACGACGACGATCATCAGGGGGGGCAAATGATTTCTGTTTAAGTGAAAATAAATGTTTTGAAACATCAGCACTTTCGAGATTGTTTTCTTAAAACGCTGAAAGCAGTTTTCTGCTACAAAATTATCGCGGGACTAAAACTTTTTAAGAACTACGATTTTGAAATAAAGCCAACACTAAATTCAGAAAGATACATTTATTTGTCTTTGAGATCAAGCACTCATTTTAATATTGACTCTCTCGATCATACCCATCAGATAATAAAATCTCATGATAAATAGAATGCAATCAACATCAGCTTCAGTCAACATGCGATTCATCGTAGCCATACAGTCGTTGATTTCTTCAATTTCCTTTAATTGCAATTTGTGTTTCCGATTTTCCTCTTCTTGCCAATATTTTTGAACCATCTTGAAGTACAATTCTGCACACTCGTATCGACCACTCATCTCAATCGCAGCAGTATAAGCAGATGACATTCTAAAATGAAAGTGTGCAAACATTGTAGTTGAAATCGTATAGATTTGTCTTACCTTAAAGAATCTTTTCTCTTACCTAAAAGAATCTTTCCTCTCAATATTTTGAAGCCATTCTTTCGTAAACAGTTGTTGTACAAGGTTCAAGACAAAATGCCACTTTCAATTGATGATTCCTTTGAACGCTCAAAATTTATTCAGTACATAAGCTTGTTGCAGTGGCAAGCAAGAGTGGAAAATCAGTACGCCATTCCGCAGTGCGTAAAAGACATCGTGAACGCCTATTTTCGTTTTATTGATGAATTGATACACAAACCGAGAACAGCAGCGAACTTGCAAAGATTACAAGAAGAGCAGGACAAGCTCACTTACCTTCTCGTGGAAGTGAGTGTCCAGGCAGGAGCCAATGTGCGTGTTGTCGAACATGCGCGCGAAATTTAAGGATCATTGCAAAGGTAACTTTTTCGTAGTTGCTTCAAAAGTCGTATAATTATCAAGTTCAAAATTTTAAACACACGCAACCATTTCATAAATAATATAATTCCTTTTCATAAGTAATATAATTTTTTTACAGAATGTTTCCCCTCATTTTAAACGGCTTCATCAGATGTTCACCTCGGATGATGAAACATCTTTGCTTCAAAGTCTTCATAAATGTCTTAAGTCAATGGAGAAATGAAGACATGTACTTTGTTCACATATCAGACCATCAAAAAATTGAAGATTTATTTGAGAACATTGTAGAACTTTGTGACGACATTGATGAAATTTACTTATTTGATGTTTTCCTTACGAAATTAAATACAATTATTGATGTTATAAACCATTTAAAAAACATCGGATAAATAATATGCATTTTGTAAGTAGGAAAAAGTATTTTAATTTCATTAATTCAAAATTAGCGAAATCGGAAATATGTGCAATTGACTAATATGTTAATTAGGAATAAATTTGTTATTACCAATGACTTTCATAATTTGCTTAACTCGCCTTGACATGTTAGAAGAGATAGGTGAAGACCATGTTTCTCAATTTCATCGAACCGAGTTTAATATAATTGTTGCACATTTAATTGAAATATTTAAAAAATTATGGGTGTTAATTATCGGAATGGGAAAAATTTGAAGCTAAAAATCGGAACAATTTGTTTTAAAACGCGGAACCTAGATATACATTGAGTAATTTGTTAATTATTGATGAGTTTAATAAATTGTTAATTATCGGAACCGGAAA
>JAIXOW010000351.1 GCA_027486615.1 Oxalobacteraceae bacterium
ACATCAACTCCGAGCATCTACAAAACTTGAGGCTATCAGTGGACAAAATCACAGACATTATAGCTGCTATGCTAAAATATTCTTCCGCTCAACTGATCACAGAAATAGATCGCACTCTGGAAATGGGTCATGAGGCCCAAACTCGCATCACCAACTTAGTTCAGCAAGCACAAAACAAAAGACTTTCAGTGGATCTATTAACACCAAAGACATTGAAACAAGTGTTCGACCATCTTCAAAGCCAAGCTGAACAATCAAAACTGGAACTGTTAATCTCCAAACCATCAGATCTCTTTCAAATTGAAACCTCATATCTCCACACAAATAAGACTTTCACGCTCATTCTACATGTACCAATGGTTGCAGAAGAAAACAAACTCAACTTGCTACAGTTCATCCCTTTCCCATTGTCACAATCTCTTGGAGCCAACACCACAGTGACACCAAAAGTTGATCAAGATCTCATCGCAGTAGGAAAAGACCATCAATACAAACTTCTGGGACACACTGATCTTGCCAGCTGCACCAAATTGGGTCTCAACTTTCTATGTGAAGGACGTAGTGTATTGAAAACGGACATTGAAGACTCTTGCTTGGGGGCTCTCTACCTTCACAACTTACAGGGTGTTCTCAAACATTGCCAATTTCAGCTAGAAGAAACAAAGGAAACTGTGTTTCAAACTGGACCAACGCAATGGCTTGTCTCAGCACCTCAACAATTTGCATCAGTTCTCCAATGCGAAAAATCGCATGAAACCATCATCATCAACCCTGTTTCAACAATCAACGTCAACCCTGGATGCAAACTGCAATTGAAGGCACACCTCATTCAACCAGACACCAACCAACGGTCACATTTCCAAATCAGACATCACGCATGGAACTGGGACATCCAAAACCTATTCCCAACTTCAAATCTGTCTCTAATCGCCAACGAACTCATCACACTGAGAGAACAAGGACAAAAATTTGTCACAGCGCAAAATCTGAGGGGCATCAAATTCTCAGAACAGGAAATCGCTCAATGGTTCAGCCCAAATTACATTGCCATTTTATGTATCATCATCACAATTATCTTTTTCCTATTCCTAGCCTACCAAGCCTACAGATACTTCAAAAACCGAACTGCTAAACTCGCCGACTCTGCCCTAGACAAAACACTCAACCATCTCAACAAAAGGGAACGTCAAGAAGCAATCGAACTTAAAGAGGTCGTCAAAATGTACGAACAGGATGAACAACGAAACCACCCCAACATCATCAAAATCGGAGACAAACGACCAAAGAATCTCAACATGGGGGATTACACAGTCATCACGCCAACTCGACCAATCACACCATCAATCTATCCGGAAATCAACGAGCACCCAACCCAGTATTAACTTTTCAAAACCAAGGAGGAAATCTTATATCTGTTGTGAATTGACTTTTCGCCTTAGCAAATTGTGTATTGCTTTTACAAATTTGAACTTGCATTTTCTCTATGTTATAATTGTGTCCATTTTACCAATTGTATATTTTTATTTTCCCTATCCATTTCAGAAACTATCCTTTATTAGCAATTGAAATTTTCCGCAATCTTTTGAAAAAGAAATTCAATTCAAAATCATAGCACAGCAACTTAAAAATAGCAAGGAGGGATTTCGTAAAAGAACTTCTTCTATATTTGGCAACCCCGCAACACAATATTTGGCAACCCTGCAATAGTTAAATTAAAAGCAACGCGAGCGCAAACGCGAGCGTTTCCACCCCAAGCCATTTTAATTAAATAATGTGTAAACATTGGATTGATATAAATAGCCGCACTTTTGATAATAAACTTCAGTATTGAATTGAACTTAATCGTGTTAAGTTATTTTACAAAATTGGTGGCGCGTTTTAGAAGTAAGGAGGGATACACGGTTTTTCTCAAAACCACGGATAACAGTTTCGGAAGGAAACTATCAGCATTTCTCCCTTATTCTAAGACTCACGCACCGGATCAAGACCAGACAGAGGTCTTGAGGCCAAGAAGAGGCAAGCAGTAGCACACAAACTACTCTCTCTTATCGCAAAGCAGTGACGGACAAGCGGAAGGCTCTCCTCACTCCAATCAACACGACTACCAAACGAAAGTGTAAGTAATTATCAATCCAAAAAGAAATGGCCAATGCAGCAGCCGCAGCCGTCGCCGAGGCGCAACTCGCCGTGGAGCAATCAAAATTACCATGTTTCTATGCGGACCCAAAGAAGGATCAGTTTACCGCGGACCAATGGTTGGAACGGTTCGAAAACGCTCGAACAGCCGGCAACTGGAATGCCGAGCGCACAAAGAGTTATATGTACAACTCACTTCGAGATAGAGCACTATGTTGGTTCCGTATGCTCAAGGTGGTCGGGATCGATCACGACGACTTCGACGCGGTACGAGTGGCCTTCATGCAAAACTACGGGTCGCAAACAAACAACCGCATTGTAATCACGGACTTCACCAAGATGAAGCAAATGCCGGATGAATCAGTGCA
>JAIXOW010000445.1 GCA_027486615.1 Oxalobacteraceae bacterium
GAGCGCGCCGCATCAAGGACTGGGTGTAGATCAATATGCGTGGAGTACATCACCATTACGTCGCTATACGGATTTAGTCAATCAATGGCAAATCATGGCTTGTGTTTCACATACAGTCACAGCGCCATTGGTAGCGCCATTCAAACCTAAGGATGCAGATTTATTTGCTATCGTTTCTGCATTTGATGGCGCGTATGCAGCGTATGCTGATTTCCAAAATACCATGGAACGCTATTGGTGTTTGCGTTGGCTAAGGCAAGAATCACAGCGGCAGGAATCACAAGGACAAGAATCACAACGTATTGTTGATGCTGTAGTTTTAAAAGATCAAATGCTGCGTTTAACAGAAATACCTTTAGTGATACAAATGTCTAGTTTGCCCACCTTGGCACGGGGTGCACAGGTAAAGTTGGAATTACTCGATGGGGATGAAGTTGATCTATCAGTGCAAGCACGTCTAGTAGAGGTGGTGAGTACTGAACCCGCTTTAGATGCGAATGCTCTCACGGATGCGGAAGTTGAAGAAGAACCGAGTGAGGAAGAACAATCAACGCTGTCCGCAACAATCGAGGTGGTTGAGCCATCTCCTGCTAATACTGAATAATATGCAAACCAAGGCACCTAATCGTTCATTAACGATAGCGGTCAGTGTATCGCTGGTGCTGCATGTCATTTTATTGTGTATACATTTTGCCGCACCAGAACCATTTCGTTTTAAACCACTCGATCCCGCATTAGAAATTATTTTGGTTAACTCTAGTCATCAGCAAGCACCACTGAAAGCTGACGCATTAGCGCAAGCGAATTTAAATGGGGGCGGTGATGCTAAAGAAGGGCGAGCAAAATCGCCTTTGCCTGACATGAAAAAATCAGTGGATGGCAGTGCTTTAGAAGCGCGTCGCAAGCGTATTGCTGAACTTGAGCAAATACAAAATCGTGTGTTAGCCCAGATGGAAACGAAAACACCGCAACGCGTAAAACAATTAACAGATAAAACTAAATCGCAGCAGCCCGATGCAGCCTTAAGCGCAAAACAACAAGAAGAAGCCTTAGCCTTAGCTCGTAGAGAAGCCGAGATTGCGCAACGTATTCAGGATTACAACAAGCGCCCTGTTAAAACACAAATCACGCCAAGTACTAAAGCGGTGAACTATGCTTTGTATTATGCAGCAGTACAAAAACGTATAGAGACCATAGGTACTGCACGTTTTCCACAACAAAATGGAAAAAAATTATATGGAGAATTGGTGATGTATATCCCCATCTTTCAAGATGGGTCCTTGTATTTAATCGAAGGTGGTCCTCGGGTTGAACGTAGTTCAGGCAATCCTGTTTTAGATAATGCAGCATTAGCGATTGTGCGTAGTGCAGCACCTTTTACCACACTGCCACCCGAGATAAATGCACAAGGCAAAACGCGTGTGTGGGAGATAGTGACGCGTTTTTCTTTTTCTAAAGATGATGTGCTCACCACCACTAATCAAAAGGATGCGAATTGAATCCAACTCAAGATCGCTATGTTGTCATAGGTAATCCTATAGAGCATAGCAAGTCTCCCGCTATTCATACGCAATTTGCTTTGCAAACGCAGCAAGCATTACTTTATGAACGATTATTAGTTGCACTAGATGGATTTGACGCTGCAATAAAAAACTTAGTTGCGAGTGGTGTGCGTGGAGCGAATGTCACCTTGCCGTTTAAGTTAGATGCCTATCATATTGCCACTGACTTATCGCCTCGAGCGCGTGCTGCAGGTGCGGTCAATACCTTGAAATTTGAAGATAACAAAATAATTGGCGACAACACTGATGGTGTTGGTTTAGTGCGCGATATTGTTGTGAATGCAGGCATATCACTACAAAGCCGAAGAATTTTATTATTAGGTGCAGGTGGTGCTGCCCGTGGTGTGATCTTACCCTTGCTCTCAGAATTGCCTGCAGAGTTAGTGATAGCGAATCGCACAGTGCAAAAGGCGCAAGATTTACTTACGCAGTTTCATGGTCATTCAGTGGCTTTGAGTGCGAGTAGTTTTGCTGACTTGTCGGGTGAGTTTGATGTCGTGATTAATGCTACCTCGGCTAGCTTGTCGGATGGTTTGCCAAATATTTCATCGTCCTTATTTAATGGAAAAAGTTTTATATACGACATGATGTATGGAGCAAAACCCACGCATTTTATGCAATGGGCTGCAGACAAAAAAGCGACTGTACGCGATGGACTCGGTATGTTAGTCGAGCAAGCGGCTGAATCTTTTGAGCTGTGGCGTGGTGTACGTCCAGATACAGCACCTGTTTTTGCATTATTACGATCACAGTTAACGCATCCCTGATGAAGAAAAAAATTATTTTATTAGTGTTGGGTTTTCCGATTGCATTAGTCGTCTTAGTGCAGTTTTGGTATTTGCTCCACATATGGTGGTGGGTTGATCATAATCCGACCTCTACTGCATTTATGCGAACTCAACTAGAACGCTTACAAGAAAAAAAGCCTGACACAAAATTAAAGCATCAGTGGGTTCCCTACAATCGCATCTCAAATAATCTCAAGCGTGCCATCATTGCTTCCGAAGACGCAAATTTTGCAGAGCATGAAGGTGTGGATTGGGATGCTTTACAAAAGGCCTATATAAAAAATGCAAAAAAAGGCAAGATCGTCTCGGGTGGTTCAACTATTACCCAACAACTAGCAAAAAATCTTTTTCTTTCAGGTGAGCGTAGTTATTTTCGTAAAGCTGAAGAGATGATGATTACTTTTATGCTCGAAATGATGATGGATAAGCGACGCATCTTTGAAATCTATTTAAATGTGGTCGAGTGGGGCAATGGTGTATTTGGTGCTGAAGCAGCAGCACGTCGTTATTTTGCAGTTTCAGCTGCAGCACTAGGTCCTCAAGAAGCAGCTCGTTTAGCAGTGATGCTTCCTAATCCACGTTATTTTGGTCGCCATTTAGATTCTAATTATCTGAATCGTCGTACCGCTTTGATCATGCAGCGTATGAATAGTGCCGATTTGCCTTAAGAGTTGGTCACACAAGCCTGTTTGTTTAGATTCTTGCTTGCCTCATCTTCTCTATGAAAGTAAACTTGCGCTGTTTTTGTTACCGGAGACCCCACTTGGGTAGTCCCTTATACCATCACCAGTCGTCTTACAACGGCCTCGGTGAGAGTCCTTCCCTCTTCTAGTCGATCTGGGCGCCTCTCACTGTGCATGGTGAGCAGGCGCATGCAACACAGTTGTTGCGCCCCCTGAAAATGATTAACTGATGAATTTATTTCGCAGTTCAAGCCGTATAAGTTACGGTCAGGAGAGCCCATGATTAATGTATTTGTATTACAAGGTGGACGACTCAGTCAGGTCAATATTGAGACCAGAACTGATCTTGAACGCACCGCGCCTATCTGGGTCGACTTAACTGATCCTACCGATGAAGAACGTGATTGGGTACGTAGTATCTATGGCGTGACCTTGCCGGATGAAGATGAAGTCAAAGATATTGAAGCATCAGCACGTTATTACGAAGCCGATAACGGCGACTTACATTTACGTTCAGATTTTTTGCTAGAAGTAGAAGATGATAAATCCCGTGTCGTGACGGTGGCATTTATATTGGCTAAAAATCTTTTGTTCTCTATGCATAACGATGATTTGCCAGTATTTCGTTTAGTGCGTATGCGCGCACGTTCGCGTCCAGGATCGATCGGTGATTTTAAAGATGTGCTATTAGATTTATATGCAACCGATGTTGAATATTCTGCCGATGCATTAGAAGGCATTTATCAAAATCTGGAAGAAGTCAGTCATAGCGTATTACAGAAAGATGTGAGCGACCAAGATGCAGCTGACTTACTCAATGCTATGGCGCGAGAAGAAGATTTAAATGGTCGTATACGACGCAATATGATGGATACCCGTCGCGCAGTAAGTTTTATGATGCGTGGACGCTTATTTAGTGCGGATCAATTTGATGATGCACGTCAGATTTTGCGTGATATTGAATCACTTGATGGCCATACTGCTTTTTTATTCGATAAGATTAACTTCTTAATGGATGCAACCGTAGGTTTCATCAATATTAATCAGAATAAAATTATTAAAATATTTTCTGTAGCTTCGGTAGCATTTTTACCGCCTACCCTAATTGCAAGTATTTACGGTATGAATTTCCGTTGGTTGCCTGAATTAGATTGGAGCTGGGGATATCCTTTTGCTTTATTGCTGATGGTGGCGAGCGCAATTACACCATTTTGGTATTTCCGTCACCGAGGATGGTTGAAATAATAGATTGCGGTTTCGTAGAAAAAAAGGTGGATGACGTTGCTACGTCATCCATCTTTTTTTGAGGTGTAGATTTTATTATGCAGCGACTTGAGTAAAAGCCTCACGCGCACAGCGTAAGGTTTCATTGATGATGGCATCATCATGTTGCGCAGAGACGAAACCTGCTTCAAATGCAGAAGGTGCGAGATATACACCACGATCTAACATCAAGTGGAAGAAAGTATTAAAGCGATTCTTATCGCATTGCATCATCTCTGCATAATTAGTCGGTACTGTGTGCGTAAAATAAATACCAAACATACCGCCCACAGCATTTGCACAAAAATCTATGCCTACTTCTTTAGCAACTGTACTCAAACCATCCGTGAGTTTTTTAGTCTGCTTAGTGAGTGATTCATAAAAACCAGGTTGTTGAATAATTTCTAAAGTCGCCATACCTGCTGCAACCGCAACTGGATTGCCCGAAAGAGTACCAGCTTGATACACACCACCGATAGGTGCTAAATGCTGCATTAAATCTGCACGTCCACCAAAAGCGGCAACAGGTAATCCACCACCTATGACTTTACCGAGCACTGTCATATCTGGAGTGACGCCATAAATAGATTGCGCGCCACCTAGTGCAACACGGAATCCAGACATCACTTCATCAAACAACAACAAAGCACCATGCTGTGTACATAGACGACGCATGGTTTGTAAAAATTCTAAAGAAGCAGGTAATAAATTCATATTGCCAGCAACCGGTTCAACAATGACGCATGCAATAGTTGAACCTTTAGATTTAAAAACTTCTTCTAACTGTTCGCAATTGTTATAGTCAAGCACCATAGTGTGCTTAGCAAAATCAGCTGGTACACCTGATGAAGTCGGATTACCAAAGGTGAGTAGTCCACTACCTGCTTTGACTAATAGTGAATCAGCGTGACCGTGATAACAACCTTCAAATTTAATCACTGTGTCGCGACCAGTAGCACCACGTGCTAGACGCAATGCACTCATTGCAGCTTCTGTGCCGGATGAAACTAATCTGACTTGTTCAATCGAAGGCACTAGTTTGCAGATTTTTTCTGCCATTAAAATTTCACCTTCAGTTGGCGCACCAAAACTCAGACCTTTGACTGCTGCGTCTTGCACAGCTTTCACAACTTTAGGATGAGTGTGACCAACAATCGCTGGTCCCCATGAGCCTATGTAATCAATGTAGCGCTTATCATCAGCATCCCAAAAATAAGGACCTTCTGCTTTAGTGATAAATCGAGGTGTACCGCCAACTGAGCGAAAAGCTCGTACGGGAGAGTTAACACCACCAGGTGTACTTTTTTGTGCACGTGTAAATAAGGTTTCGTTATTCGACATTTTATTGACGTTATGTTGACTAAGGTTGAGAGCTTGAAATCTTGTTTATTCAGACAGTTATGTTTGGTTTACTTTTTTTTATTCATTAGGTATTGCAACAACAAATTAACTTTTAAGACTGACATCGCGTGCCCAAAAAAAACGATCTGGTATTAACTTACCCATACCCAGTCGTTGCGCATGACTTAATGCAGCAGCAGTATATTCTTCAGCTTCGATCACAGCTTCTGGTGTGGTGATTCCATTTGCCAGTGTTGCTGCAACGCCTGCAGAGATGGTATTACCTGCACCTACAAATACACCTGCCAGACGCGTTTTACTATTTGTGTGGATTATGCCATCAACACTAAACAAGGTATTTGTGACTTCTTGTTTTTCAGCAGGTGTGCCAGTCACCATAATATATTCACAACCCTGTTGAATTAAATGCATCACATCGATTTCCAGCATGGATTCATCGCTAGGATCACGCCATGTCTCTGCAAGTTTGGATAATTCATCAACGGATAATATCAACAATGTTGTTTGTGGAATGAGTAACTCACGTAAGGCAATTAAGATTTCTTCATCCACATCTGAATCTGCAAGTGCAGTTGAAAAAGGATCTAATACGAGTGGTACTTCGGGATAATCAGAGACGATTTCTGCAATCACAGCAATCGTTTCTACGCCACCTGTATAGCCAACTTTGAAAGCGGAGACGGGCATGTCTTCGAGTAGCACGCGTGCTTGATCTGCGATCCAGTCAGGATCCATAGCTTGTACATCTTCGATACCGGTAGTGTCACCAATCGAGATAGCCGTGATGACGGACAAACCATGGCAACCCATGCCTGCAAAAGCGGCAAGATCAGCCTGAATACCGATCGCGCCTACAGGATCGGTCAGTCCGAATGTCAGAACAAGAGGGTAAGTTTGGTTTTGCACAAGGACTAGATTAAGATAGACCATTTGCATTTTACTTGAAGGGCAGTGCTGTGAGCGATAACAAGACAACTGAACAGGATTTCAAAACATGGATGTGCCTGATTTGTGGCTGGGTCTATGATGAAGCTGCTGGTTTACCAGAAGAAGGCATTGCTGCTGGCACCCGTTGGGACGATGTTCCTATGAACTGGACTTGTCCAGAATGCGGTGCACGCAAAGAAGATTTTGAGATGGTTGCTATCTAAATAACATATCGCTCAACTAGCCCGCTTTCTAGGGCTAATCTTTAGGTTCACCTCAAATTTGTCGCCAAATCAACGACATAAAAAAAATTTGATGTTGCCAATATTTTAAATAGTTTCTCTTTTTGTTACAGTTGCGCCCGATTCCCTGCAACGTTAAACGGGTGGCGCAATGGATGTAATGCAAGGGCGAACCGCGTCGCCTATTCTGGTTGTTGATGACAGCAGCACGATAAGACGATCCGCTGAAATTTTCCTCGCTCAATCTGGTTATTCGGTAGTGTTTGCCGAAGATGGATTTGAGGGCATAGCAAAAATCATGGAGCATGCTCCGGCCTTGATTTTATGTGATGTGCTCATGCCCAGATTAGATGGTTATCAGATCTGTAGTTTGGTCAGGCATAACCCTCGCTTCCAACATATCCCCGTTGTCATGCTGTCTTCAAAAGATGGCGTATTCGATCGCGCGCGTGGCGTGTTGGTCGGTGCTAATGCTTATCTCACTAAGCCATTCACAAAAGATAGTTTAATAAAAACGGTTGCTGCCCATTTAGCTCATGCGCACGTTAGCGTGAGCGCACACTAATTTTCATTGAAAAAATTTATGGCTATGCAAAAAATTTTGATCGTAGATGACTCACCCACTGAACGATATTTTTTATCTGAATTACTCACTACAAATGGCTATGCCGTACTAACGGCTGAGAATGGAGAAGATGCGATCGAACATATTCGTACTCATGTACCAGATTTAATTTTGATGGATGTTGTCATGCCAGGACAAAACGGTTTTCAGACAACGAGAGAAATCACACGCAATCCATTAACTGAACATATACCCATCATTATCTGTACTAGTAAAAATCAAGAGACGGATCGCATCTGGGGTTTACGGCAAGGTGCACGAGATTACATCGTAAAGCCTGTGAATACGAAATTACTGTTACAGAAAATCGCCAGTCACTTACGACCCGCTGCTTAAGATGCAAGACCTCCACTCATCTGATTCCTTGCATCAACGAGGGATAAAAAAAATCGCACGACGACATCAGTTACGTGAATTTCAAAAAGAAATTGCAGAAAAAACTTTTAGATCAGAAGGAAAAAATACAGCACCTGACCATCGACGATTAGGTGTGCAAGTAGGAGAAGACTTTTTATTCATGCATTTAGTGCAAACCGGTGAAGTGATAACGAGTCCTGTCATTACACCAGTACCGCATACCCAAGCTTGGTTTCTTGGACTATTTAGTCATCGTGATCGATTAATTGGATTGACAGATCTAGCAGGCATAGTAGGACACAACGTAACTGAAAATATAAAAACAGACAAAGTCCTCACATGCGCACCTGCCTTATCACTGCATTGTGCATTTCGTGTCACACGCATAGTGGGATTAATTGATATCGCAGGGATGACATCAGAAGTTAGGACAGAAAAAGAATCACCTTGGTTTAGAAAGAACTACATGGATAAAAATAAAGTGAAATGGACAGAAATTGATTTACAAATATTAATTAATCATCCTACTTTTTTGAATATTGCCCTTTGATGAAAACCACTGTGAGCAGGAACAGCAATGAAAGTTGAAAACGACATGCGTGCGCATCAAAACGATACATCCCATAGTCAGTCTTTAGGAATAGATAAAACTCACAAAACATCCAAATGGAAAGCTATTCTGCAAAGACTGAATACATCAATTCAACAAGGTATAAACAATAGGAGTCTGCAAACTTATTTACGCCTTAGTACGGGAGCATTAGTAAGCGGCGTCATCGTTTTATTTGCATTAACGTGGCTAAATGCAGAAGAGGCAGGGAAAGCATCGGCTCAAACACAGTTGGCGGCTGAAGTATTGATGCACTCACAGCGCATGGGAAAAGCCTCGCCCAATGCAATTCAAGGAAATCTCGACGCATTCAATCAATTAAGACAAAGTCGTACTGCCATTAATGATTATCTGAATGTATTAACGCGTGGAGGCATGACACAAGGCAGAGATATTCCAGAAGCTGATCAAGAATCAGCAAAGCAGCTTAATGAGATTCGTACGCAATGGTTGCGCTCAGATCAAGCTGCAATTCGCATCATGAATCTTGAAAAGCAACTCATAGGTTTTAAAGAGACGCAGCAAAAATTAAATAAGCTCAGTCCTAATCTGTTGGAAATTTCAGAGCAAATTGCAACATTGAATGCACAAACAGGTGCCACACCACGCGAGATATCAGCTGCCGGTCAACTCGTTATGTTGACGCAGCGATTGGGTAAAAGTGTGAATGAATTCATGACATCAGAGGGCATTAATCCAGAAACAGCATTCCAACTTGGGAAAGATGCGAATACATTTAAAGATATTGTAAGTGGATTTTTAGAGGGAAGTGCAGTGCTACGCTTGCCTGCTGCATCACATCCGGATATCCGACTTAAATTAAATGAACTACAACAAGCATTTGCGGAGTATCAGCAACTAGTGAGTGAGGTATTAAAAAATCTAGAACAATTTATTGCAGCTAAAGAAGCTGAACGCTTAATTTTTAGTGAGAATGAAATTTTGCGCGATAAATTACAAAACCTACAACGTGGATATTTACTCAAACAAAATCAAAGTAATTGGACTAGCTGGGGTATGTTAATTGCAGGTGTGTTTTCCATCGCAGCCATGATCTCATTAGGTTTGATTTTGCTAAAGCAAACACGCCTGCGCGCAACGGAAGCTGAACAACGTCAAGCAGAAGCAGAAAAACAAAGACAGACTGCAGTTGAACAAGAAGAAAAAATACGTCAGTTAAATCAGCAAAATCAAGCTGCCATCTTACGTCTGATGAATGAATTACAAGCCGTATCGGATGGTAATTTAACTATACAGGCTACGGTCAGTGAAGACATAACTGGTGCTATCGCTGATTCAGTTAACTTCATGTTGGAAGAATTACGCACGCTATTAGACAAAGTCAATAAAATGACACAGCGCGTCGCACTTGCCTCTGAGCATAGCCAACAAATTTCTGCAGAATCATTAGCATTAGCAGCACATCAATCGACTGAAATTCAGCAAACAGGTCGCGATGTATTGCAGATGACGAATCAAATTCATCAAGTATCACAGGCAGCAACTGCATCCACAGAAGTGGCACAAACATCGTTGGCTGCTGCAAAAAAAGGGGAAGAAGCAGTACAACTTGCGATTAAAGGCATGCATGATATTCGTGACTTAATCCAAGAAACCTCAAAACGTATAAAACGCTTGAGTGAATCATCATTAGAAATTGGCGACATCACAGAGCTCATTACTGACATCACAGAACAGACTAATGTATTAGCGCTCAACGCAGCAATACAAGCGGCATCAGCCGGTGAGGCAGGACGTGGATTTGCCGTCGTAGCAGAAGAAGTACAACGATTAGCAGAACGCTCAGGCGAAGCAGCGAAACAAATTTCAGCACTAGTACGAACTATACAAACCGACGCACATGATGCAGTGATGGCGATGGAGAAATCCACCCAAGGCGTAGTCGAAGGTGCGCGACTATCAGATTCAGCGGGGTCAGTGCTTGCTGAAATTCGACACATATCACAGCATTTAGCTGAACTGATTCATGGCATATCGACTTCTACTATGGCGCAATCAAGCTTAGCAGATGGTGTTGCAAAAAACATCGATAGCATTTTAACGATTACAGAGCACACTAGAAATGGCACGACGCAAACCGCAAATGCGGTACAGGAGCTGTTAGTGCTAGCTGATGAATTGAAATCTGCTGTAGCGCGTTTCCGTATAGCCTAAGTCAGTACTAGCTGATGGAAAATCCTTATGCTTATCTCGTTTTAGAGCAGGTCATTCATTCTTGCTCTTTGCTTGCTAAGGAGTTTGCAAACATTCAAGCCCTACAAGCAAGCAATGAAAACGAAAAAAATAAAAAATGCACACAATGGCAAGAGACATTACAGCAAATAGATTACGCATTGAATTTCATAAAAATTGAAGCTTTATCTACCCTTATAAAAATACAAAAACAAGTGATAGGTGCAGTGGCTAAGAGTGATCTAGCTAGTAGCACGCAATTGTTTACATTGCTCTCTAAGACGCAGCATGCAACGAGCTTGTTATTGGAAAAACAAACTCATGGATGGCCAATTTTCCCCATCAGCTTATTTACTGCTTATAAGTCCTTAAATCAAACCTTATTTCAAGATGAAGTATCTGCAGCATATTTAATTCATCTGCCACATGAAAATGATTTGCCGACCGCATTACAAACACTCAGTCAAGCAGAAATCACAGGGATAACGCTACAAGAACTAATTGAAATGTATGAATCAGCTTTATTGATGTTGCTGAAGCATGAGTCTGAAGCTAGTGTTAAAGCTGCTGCCGAAAAATTAGCTAAGTTATTTTCTTATATCGCGAGGCGTCAAAAAGAAAAAAATATCGATAATGTGCAGGCCTTTTCTAATAGAGAGCAACTCTATAGCCAAGTATTTCAGCTCTATGCACAGAAAATTGCTGAGGGTGAGAATTTTAACTTTGTATTAGCAAGAAAAATTTTCTCTGCGATGAGAAGAAAAATTTATCAGCTAACTGGCGATACTAAGCAAACGTTTAGAGGCGAATTGCTGCAAGAAGTTTTACTCGAGCTTAGGCTCAATACGCAAAACGATGTGTCTGTCACTGAGCTGCTCCAGTGTTTTGACATTCAGCGGCAAGTAGATTTATTAGCGCAAAGTCAGAGTAGTTGGGAAGAACTCGATGCAAGAGATGATGCATGGGATGCTTTTTTTCATGCAGTAGAGCAGACAAAAAATACCGTGCTAGCGAATTATTCCTTAGAACAATCCGCAGTGCTGACAAATCCTCAGTTGAGTTATTTGCATGATGCGTTTGAAAACATGATGAAGCTTGCCGGTGCAATCTGTGAGCCGCTGCAAAATTCATTAAGAAACTGCCGTGCTTTATTGGATTCTTCTTCTGTGAGTGAGCAAGAATTTAATCAGCTATTAGCATATTTATTATTACTAGAGCAGATAGCTTTAAATAAGCAAGAATGGGAATTTTCACAAGAGGGGCAATCGAAGTTATCTATTATCTTAAGCGATATAGAAATCGATTTATCACCTTCTAAAAAATTATTCAAGCTGGGAAGCAAGTCGCAATACCTAGAAAAAAGACAGGCACATTATGCTTTGCTCAGTGGTTTGCAGCATGGCTTAGTAGTTTTAGAGAACAAGCTAGATTCAGTATTGATAGTAGGGCTGATTGATAATGAAGAAAAAATCATACGTAGTGTTTTAACTGAAATAATTTTGGTATTAAAGTTTTTAAATGCAGAAAAACTAATACAAGATTTTTCAAACTTAAAAAATAGTGTTATTCAATATATAGAGCAAGCTAGTGCAGACCTTACTTTAGCTGACGCTATTGTAGAAAAATTTTTACTCTTCGAAAAAGAATTGTCATATTTTTGTCTGTATGAAAATAATAACGATGAGCTTGTTGAGCCAATTTTCAATATTATTAAAAATATAATTGGTGTTGACGAAATCAAGCTTGAAGAAAATAAGAATGAAGTAAATCAGCTCGAAGTAAATCAAGTTGAAAAGCAGCTGAGCACAGAAGAATTACATCACCATAAAAAACCAGAGCAGTCATTTCCTATTTTAAGTCCAGCATTAAGTCTTGTGTCTTTGCCCTTAATTGCCAGCCCAGCCTTACAAAAAATTTATCTCAAAGAAGCACAGCAGTTGGTTACGCAACTTAATAATGCCTTACAAACTTGGCTCTCATCCCCAGATGAATATGTATTGCAAACGGCGGCACATGCAGCGCATTCTTTAGCAGGTAGTTCAGCAACTGTGGGTGTACCTAGCATGAGTGCCTTATCTACCGCTTTAGAGCAGGTATTACAGCTCGTGACAGATGTAGCATACGCAGACCAAATAACAGCAGATTTATTAATGCAAAGCGCGACAGCATTGACCAGTCAATTAAAAGATCTATCAAGCGGTGTTATTCCCGATGCAAAGCTAGCTTTGGTAGAGCAATTGCTAATCCTCAGAGATCGATTGAGTGGAGAATTGGGAGTCAGTGGCGTTACATCATTGAATGTATCAAATATTGATGTGAATCTAGCAATCCATCCCACAAGTGAGTGGATACCGCATAGTTCAGTATCTGTTAGTGAAGCTGTTGTGCTTGAAGAGGAAGAAAGTAGTTCGCTCCATTCCAAGCTAGAGAATGCAGTGGAGTCGATTGAGGATAAATTTAGTCACGAGATTGAAGAAGACCCTGATGCAGAATTAGTGGCAATCTTCATTGAAGAAGCTACGGATTACTTTCCTGAACTAGATGCGTTGTTACGGAATTGGTTTGATCATCCCCAAAACACTGAATCTGCGAACGCTCTATTACGTATTCTACATACGCTGAAAGGCGGTGCGCGTATGGCAGGATGTAAGGCATTAGGGCAGCATTTTCATCAGATGGAGACAGAGATAGAGCAGCTTGCTGATACGCCGAATAGAGATCGTGAAAAAATTGCACAGCTATTGCTAGCATATGATTTCGCTGCATCAGCGCTAGCAAAATTAAAAAATCAATCACAGAATGGTGATGATGAACTTCATACGCCATTACTTAATCATCAAGATGGTCAGCAAGATAATCATCAAGATAATCAGCAAGATTCATCAGTAACCACAGAACCATTAGTAACCAAAGTACATGAGAAAGTCGCTGCTACGCAAGAATCTACTCTATTAAGAGTGCGCACCGATGTCATGGACAGATTAGCAGGTTCAGCTGCTGAACTGATTGTGGATGGTGCTCGACTGAGTGCTGAAATTCAGCAGCAAAAAAAATCCCTACTTGATTTAACTGACACATTGATGCGATTACGTTCGCAATTACGTGAATTAGAATTCGTAGCGGAATCAAGCATTGCTTCGAAAATGCAGGCATCTCAGCAACAGGCCTTCGATCCTTTGGAGTTTGATCGTTTTACGCGTTTACAAGAATTAACGCGTTCTATGGCAGAGAGTATGAGTGATGCCGCTAGTATTGAACGCAGCTTGAGTAGGCAGATAGAAAAAACGCATGCAATTTTATATAGCCATGAAAAATATGCGCGTGCAATTCAAAATGATCTGAAACGTGTTCGAGTAGTTCGGTTTGCTAGCGTGTCAGAACGTTTACATCATCTGGTGCGACAGGTGGCGCGTGAGTCGGAACGCGAAGTACGACTCGATATCACTGGAAGTCAGTCTGAAATTGATCGTAGTCTACTAGATAAAATCATTAGCCCTATTGAGCATTTATTAAGAAATGCAATCACGCATGGAATAGAAGCGGGTGCTGATCGTATAAAAGCGGGCAAAGATAAATGCGGAAAACTTCTCATTAATCTTATTCAACAAGGGAATGAAATTATCATCACAATCAGTGATGATGGTCGTGGCTTGGATTTTGCGCGTATAGCTGAGCGTGCAAAGACCATGGGTTTATTGGAGATGGATGCTACTCCTAGTGAAGAAGCGCTCACTGAAACTATTTTTTCACCTGGCTTTTCTACTTCATCAGAACTAACTGCTAATGCCGGTCGTGGCATAGGCATGAATGTGGTACGCGATACTGTATTAAGTCAACGTGGTGTAATCCAAGTGAAAAGTCAAGCTGGTCAGGGAGTTACATTTACTTTATTTCTCCCCTTAAGTTTGGCAACTGCAGCGGTTGTGATTATTCAGCATGGCGACAGACAATTCGCTTTGCCTTCGAATATGGTGGAGCAGGTATTGCAATTAAGCTTAGCGGACTTAAAACTTGCGCGACAAAGTGGAGAAATACTGTGGCGTAAAGAACGCATCGCATTACAACAATTAGCCCTCTTATTAGATGAGGATGGTGCAACTGAAACCGAATTACGAACGGCTTTAAATTCAGTGATTATTTTGCGCGGTGTGCACGGTCAGCTTGCGCTAGAAGTGCAGGCAATCTTAGGTAATGGCGAAGTGGTAGTGCGTAATATAGGTCCGCAAGTCTCTACAGTGAAAGGCATTGTGGGTGCGTCTGTGATGCCAGATGGCAGCATTGCTTTAATTATTAATCCTTTATTATTTTTAATCAGTGATCCAATTAGAAAAAATAAAAAATCTGCTTCTGTCACAACATCAACACCGATTTTTAAAGTGTTGGTAGTGGATGATTCTTTAACTGTCAGACGAATTAGTCAAAGACTGCTAGAGCGAGCAGGATATAGCGTCTTGTTAGCAAGAGATGGATTACATGCGATAGAGATTTTGCAAACGGAGCAAGTCTCCATTATTTTGCTTGATATAGAAATGCCACGTATGGATGGTTTTGAGTTTTTGCATTATCTACGTCAAGATATAAAAACAAGTGCCTTGCCAGTCGTGATGATTACTTCTCGTACTGCAGACAAGCATCGTGCGCATGCTAAAGAATTAGGCGCCACTGCTTACTTAGGAAAACCTTTTAATGAAACAGAATTACTGACACTTATAAAAAGTTTTGCTTGAAGTCGTTTTCATAGTGAACATCAATTATCGCAATATCATCCTAAGTCGCTTCTTTTTTCACCACAGCATATCTTGCCAGTGTTTTTTTACGGGCTTCATCATGTGCCACGATAGGATGCGGGTAGTTACTACCTAATTCTATGCCAGCCATACTTAACTCCATCGTAGTTAGTAACCATGGTGCATGAATTTGTTTAGGATGAAGTTTTGCTAATTGTGGCAAGTAACGCTTAATGAATTTTCCTTCATTATCAAATTTTTCTGATTGAGTGATCGGATTAAAGATACGGAAATAAGGCTGAGCATCACAACCAGATGAAGAAGCCCATTGCCATCCTCCATTGTTAGCGGAGAGATCAAAGTCATTTAAGTGTCGCGCAAAATAGGCTTCACCACGTCGCCAATCTATACCTAAATCTTTAATTAAAAAGCATGCAGTCACCATACGCAGACGATTGTGCATATAGCCAGTTTGATTGAGTTGTAGCATAGCTGCGTCAACGAGAGGGTATCCAGTTTTTCCATCACACCATGCTTGAAATAATGCTTCAGCTTCTGGTCCAGTTTCCCAAGCAATGCGGTCATAGTCTGTTTTAAAAGCGCCATGCACAACATGTGGGTTGTGATGCAAAATCATAAAATAAAAATCACGCCACACTAATTCTGCTAACCATACTGCAGCACCAGTTCCACCTGTACCAGATTGAATCGCTTCCATCGCACGTCTAGCTAAAGCGCGTATCGATACCGTACCAAAACGCAAATGCACAGATAAATAAGAAGGACCTTTTACAGCAGGAAAATTACGCGTCTCATCATACTGTGCCATGCGATGAACAAAGTCATCTAACAAAGCTTGACCACCTTGCATACCAGTTGGAATCTTCAGTGCTGCTAAATCACAATCTGCAAATCCCATCTCGCTTAAAGTAGGAATTTTTTCAGTGCTTGGAGCAGGTAATAATTGACCACGTTGTGGTTTGGTTGGGTAGGGTGCTAACAGAGATAAATCAAATTCACCTGCCGCAGTCTGACATTTTTTCAACCATGCATTTTTATATGGGGTGAAAACAGAAAAGGGTTTGCCTTGTAAAGATAAGACTTCGCTTTTTTCAAAGATGACTTGATCTTTAAAACTCAGCATCACGCGACCATCTTTTTCTAAAGCGGATGAAACTTTTGCATCACGAGCTATCGCATGCGGTTCATAGTCATGATTTATAAATACCGCTTGCACGCCTAGTTGTTTTGCAAGATGGGGAATCTCATCAACCGCATCAGCATGACGCACAATCAGACTAGCCCCTAGTTTCTTGAGCTCGGCATCCAATTCCAATAAGCTAGCGTGAATAAAAGCGACGCGCCTATCTTCTGCTCCGTTCTCTAGCAACGGAGTCAAAATAGCTTTATCAAAAATGAAAGCACAATACACATGCCGGCTTTGTATCAAGGCCTGATGCAGTGTAGCCTGATCAAATAGGCGTAAATCACGGCGTAGCCACACCAGTGAATGATCAAATCTTGTCATATCGGTCATGTGAGAAAGTCGAAATGTTAAAGGGGATCAGTGCTGTAATAGCACCAGCAGGCCAAAGCATGAGCGGGAAGTGTAGCGTTTCTCGGCCATTATTTCTTGGCAATGCATGTTTGGTTTACATTTTAGAACGTCGCGGGCTAGCTAGTTTGTGTAAAAACGATGGAACAATCGATCTAAGAATCTGCAAAGCTGATAAAATTCGCTCTATGGCCAAGCAAGGCAAGATACGTCCCGCCTCCCTCTCTTCACCCTCCGTTTCAGCTGAGGATGACCGCATTTATTCTATTCCCCACGCTGCTGATAACGAAGTCAAACTCGATTTATCGAATCACTTCTTAATCGCTATGCCTTCCATGTTGGACCCCATATTTGGTGGCACAGTAGTCTATCTCTGTGAACATCATATTGGTGGTGCATTGGGCGTGATTATTAATAAACCAACCGACATGACCATGGATGTTTTATTCTCGCGTTTAGATATGACGCTAGAGATTAATCCGCATGCTGGTTTACTCCCTGCTGAGCCTGTGATGTTTGGTGGTCCGGTGCAAGTCGAGCGTGGTTTTGTTTTGCATACTTCAGCGACTACGTATAGTTCATCACTAAAAATTAATGATGAACTCGCATTGACTACCTCGCGTGATGTATTGGAATCGATTGCAGCCGGTAGTGGTCCTAGCCAGTTTTTGGTGACATTAGGTTGTGCAGGTTGGAGTGCCGGTCAATTAGAAGAAGAAATTTTGCGCAATGGATGGCTAACGGTACCCGCTGATCCTGCAATCTTGTTTGAGATACCGATACAAGAACGCTTTGTCGCTGCGATGAATTTACTCGGTATAGATCCTAGCCGTCTGACTGGCGATGCAGGGCATGCGTGATTGATGCAGTTTTTTGTGAAAACCTAACAGCGTGAAAACGATATTGGCCTTTGACTTTGGCCTTAAGCGCATAGGTGTCGCGGTTGGTAATACCGTTTTAAAGCAAGCGAGTCCTTTGACTATCATTACTGCTGCGACTAACGAAGAAAAATTTAATGCGATAGCACTGTTAGTACAAGAATGGCAGCCACAACTGGCGGTAGTGGGTTTGCCATTACATCCAGATGGTGAGGAGCATGAAATGACGCAGCGCTGCCGACGCTTTGCGAATCAGTTGCACGGACGTTTTGAAATAGCGACAGTGTTAGTAGATGAACGTTATTCCTCAGCAGTGCTAGTACAACAACAAAATCAACCTGTGGATGATCAAGCTGCGGCCATCATTCTTCAACAATATTTTGATGATTATGACTCTACCCGAACTTGACGCAGAAGCGTTGTATCAAACTCTAGAAGCACAAGTCAAACAAGAGCTGACTGGTACGCAGCGGCTTGCGATAGTCGGTATTTATTCTGGTGGTGCTTGGTTAGCTGAGCGACTAGCGCAAAGCTTGCAAATCAAAGAGATAGGTTTTCTCGATGTATCGTTTTATCGCGATGATTATGCTAAACGTGGTTTACATGCGGATGTTAAACCTAGTCATATACCTTTCGAAATTGAAGGTGCCACAATTTTGCTAGTTGATGATGTCTTATACACAGGACGCACCACACGCGCAGCCATCAATACTTTGTTTGACTATGGTCGTCCAGCCAGAATCATGTTGGCTGCTTTGTTAGATAGAGGCGGAAGACAATTACCGGTCGCAGCAGATTTTGTAGCGAAAATAATTAAGCTAGAAGAAAATCAATCACTTATTTTGAAAAAGGCTGATGACGGCCGCCTTACCCTTACGGTAGACCATGCATAATCCGCAATTAAATAAAAACGGTGAGTTACAACATTTAATCACCATAGAAGGTCTGCCCCGCGCAGTAGTTACACGCATACTCGACACCGCTTCTTCTTTTGTCGGAGTCGGTGATAGAGATGTTAAAAAAGTCCCGCTCATGCGAGGTAAGAGTGTATTTAATTTATTTTTCGAAAACTCTACCCGCACACGTACTACCTTTGAAATTGCAGCTAAGCGTTTATCTGCAGATGTCATTAATCTGAATATTTCTGCATCGAGTGCGAGTAAAGGTGAATCCCTACTCGATACCATTGATAATTTAGCAGCCATGCATGCTGATATGTTTGTTGTACGTCATGCGCAATCGGGTGCACCTTATCTGATCGCTAAACACTTAATCGAAACCGGACAATCCCATGTTCATGTAGTGAATGCAGGTGATGGACGACATGCGCATCCTACGCAAGGCTTGTTGGACATGTACACCATACGTCACTATAAAAAAGATTTCACCAATCTGACAGTGGCAGTAGTCGGTGATATTTTGCATAGTCGTGTAGCCCGCTCGGATATTCATGGATTAACTACCTTAGGTGTGCCTGAGGTGAGAGCTATCGGCCCACGTACTTTATTGCCTAGTGGTTTAGAACAAATGGGTGTGCGTGTCTTTACTGACATGAATGAAGGTTTAAAAGGTGTCGATGTCATCATCATGTTGCGCTTACAAAATGAACGTATGACAGGCGCGCTCTTACCATCTGCGCAAGAATATTTTAAAAGCTATGGCTTAACACCTGAACGACTATCATTAGCAAAGCCTGATGCGATAGTGATGCATCCAGGTCCTATGAATCGTGGTGTAGAAATTGATTCTGCTGTAGCTGATGGTTCACAAGCCGTGATATTGCCGCAAGTGACCTTTGGTATCGCTGTACGTATGGCAGTCATGAGTATGTTGGCTGGTACTTAAAAAATGGTTTTATCTAACTTAACAATATGCTGAATAACGAGAATAAGAGATGAAACTTCAGATCACAAACGGACGCTTAATTGATCCTGCTAATCAGATCGATGCTAAGCAAGATCTATTCATCATAGATGGTAAGGTTGCTGCAATAGGCAAAGCACCGGCAGGTTTTGTTGCTGAACAAAAGATAGATGCGAGTGGTTTAATTGTGGCGCCCGGCTTGGTAGATTTATCAGTGCGCTTAAGAGAGCCAGGCTATGAATACAAAGCCACATTAGAATCAGAATTACAAGCTGCATTAGCGGGTGGTGTCACAAGTTTAGTTTGTCCTCCAGATACCGATCCTGCTTTAGATGAACCCGGTTTAGTTGAAATGCTGGTGCATAGAGCACGCAGTTTGAATCAGTCGCATGTCTATCCCTTAGGCGCATTAACGATTGCACTCAAAGGCCATGAGCTGACTGAAATGGCTGAGTTAACGGAAGCAGGTTGTGTAGGTTTCTCCCAAGCCGAACATGCCATACAAGATACAACAGTGCTGTTACGTGCCATGCAGTATGCGCAGACTTTTGGCTACACCGTATGGTTGCGTCCACAAGATCCGCATTTAGGTAAAGGCGGTATTGCGCATAGCGGTCCTTTAGCTTCGCGTCTAGGTTTAGCTGGTGTACCAGTCACTAGCGAAACCATTGCCTTACATACTATTTTTGAATTAATGCGATCGACTGGCGCACGTGTGCATTTATGTCGTTTATCTTCTGCTGATGGTATTGCTTTAGTGCGAGTTGCAAAAGCAGAAGGATTGCCTGTTACTTGTGACGTTGGTGCACATCACTTACATCTCACTGATGCAGACATAGGATTCTTTGATTCAAATGCACGTATGGTTCCACCATTACGTAGTCAGCGTGATAGAGAAGCGATTTGTGCTGCGGTTGCTGATGGCACAGTCGATGCAATTTGTTCTGATCACACACCAGTAGATGATGATGAAAAACTACTGCCGTTTGGAGAAGCCTCACCCGGTGCAACGGGTTTAGAGTTGCTACTCTCACTAGCATTGAAGTGGGCAGATGAATCAGTAGCGCAAGCAAATCAGCGACTAAGTCAAGCACTCTCTCGCATCACAGTCGATGCCGCACGCGTTGCTGGTTTAACTGCTGGTCAGTTGAGTGTAGGTAGTGCAGCAGATATCTGTATTTTTAATCCAGACACCATGTGGACTGTTCAAGCCTCGGCTTTAATAAGTCAAGGTAAACACACACCTTTCTTGGGTTATGAATTACAAGGACAAGTGCATACCACCTTAGTCGCTGGTCGTATTGTTTTTCAGCGCTAAGCGTTGTTGATTATGCGTAGCATTCCATTTTTTTCTTTGCTTAGATTGGCTGTGCATTTAGGTGTGGGTCTAGTCAAGTGTGGCTTGCTATTCCCCTTTCTTGATCATGCGGGTAAAGAGCGTAGTATACAAAAATGGTCAGCGCAATTGATAGCAATTTGCGGCGTCACCTTACAACTCAATAATGTCGCAAAGGCTGAGCCTGTATCTCCTGCACTCATTATTTGTAATCATATTTCTTGGTTAGATATCTTCGTCATTAATAGCGTACATGCTTGTCGCTTCGTCGCAAAATCAGATATACGTGATTGGCCTTTAATAGGTTGGTTATGTGATAAATCAGGAACGATTTTTATCGCGCGTGGTAAACAACGCGATGTGCGACGCATCTATGCCGGACTTGTGCAAAGCATACATAACGGTGAACGTGTAGCTTTCTTCCCTGAAGGTACAACAGCACCGCAAGGAACGGTATTACCATTTCATGCGAATTTATTTGAGGCTGCAATAGAAGCGCAAGTACCAGTGCAAGCTTATGCAATACGTTATCGCGATGCTGCAGGCAATTATCATCCTGCGGCTGATTTCATCGGTGAGATGAGCTTTATGGAAAGTATGCTGATGATCATGCGTCATCCTGCCATGCATGCAGAATTAATTCGCTTACCTGCAGTCAGTAGTACAGGTGCACATAGAAGAGAGCTTGCAGTAACTATGCACGCAAAAATTGCACAGGCACTTGAAGTAAAAAATTAATACAGGGATTTAAAAAGGACGCTGATAAGCAGGGCAAGATACTTGTAGTAAAGCTCGATCAGCAAGTCGCAATGCTGTTAGTTTGCCGCCCCATACGCAACCTGTATCAAGTCCTATGATGTTATCTTGTAGTGAGAGTCCAAGAGTGGACCAATGTCCAAATACGACGGTTGTTGCTGCAGTGAGTCGATTCGGAACGCTAAACCAAGGGATGTAGCCCGGCATAGGATTGCCTGGTGATTCTTTCGTAATAAATTCCATTTCTCCATCAGCAGTGCAATAACGCAAACGCGTTAAACCATTTACGATGCAACGCATGCGTGCTGCACCTTGAAGATTGTCATGCCAACTGGTAGGTTGATTGCCATACATCTCACGCAAAAAATCTACCCAGTGTTCACTTCTTAAACTCGTTTCTACTTCCTGAGCGAGTGATAAAACTTGCGTGATGCTCCATTGCGGTAGTACACCTGCATGAACCAGTAAATGCTCTTGTTCATATAAGGCGAGTGATTGATGACGTAACCAAGTGAGTAGTTCTTCTCTATCATCAGCTTCTAGTATTTCCATCACGGTGTCAGCCGGATGCGGTTTACGTATGCCTTGCGACACCGCTAATAAATGTAAATCATGATTACCCAACACTACTTGGGCGCGCGCACCCATGTCACGAATTTTGCGCAAAGTTGCTAGTGAATTCGGGCCACGATTGACTAAATCGCCTAAGAAAATTAATTTTGCATCGGGCGACTCTGCATGAATAAGAACCAGCAAAGCATCGAGACGCTCGGCGCAGCCCTGAATATCGCCTATGGCGTAGGTGGACATGGGGAAAATGCTC
>JAIXOW010000280.1 GCA_027486615.1 Oxalobacteraceae bacterium
AATACTCTCATTATTAATCAATCTAAACTTAAACAAGGGTTAGATATTAATGGTGAAGAATTCCAAGGAATTATTGCTGGTGTCGTGACAAAAAATGCAGCCTCACTTTTTTCAGAAGAAAATTTTAAAGCTGTATAAGTTCAACTTGATTCAATAACTCTTCTTTCCACTCACTTTTAAAAATCATGAAAAGACTACTTTCTTTAATTGTTCTTTCCCTAGTAACCGCTTGCACAACTCCCGCAAAGAATGAATCAATTTCTTCATTTGATGCGGATTTCAAAACTGTATTCAACGCTTCTATGTCAGCTTTGAAAGATAGGAAATTCACTATCAAAAACTATGACTGGAATTCTGGTGAGATTGATGCGTATTTAAAATATCAAGAGAAAGACATACAAAAAGAAATTCGCACTACTGTCGCCCTAGAACAGCAAGGAAACAGCGTCAAAGTTCGCATGATCAATAAACAAGCTGAGAACTCAGGCAACATTTCTGTCTCGGATTTAAATGCCACTGAAAACGCATTTTTCGATTCTCTGAATAAAGCATTAGGTATCAAAACAAAAAAATAATAATTTGAAATTGGCACTTTAGAAATTGGGCTAATCAAAAATTAATCAAGACGCAATAAAGCTTTAATGATTCAAATAAGTATGAACAGGAGAAATAATGAATAAACTATCTAAAACCGCATTATGGATTGCGATGTTTGCTACAGCAGCAAGCGTCAACGGTCAAAACGCTGGTACTGCACCAGTTGAAATAGTTGATGTACAAACCATGATTAATAATTGGTACGAAAAACATCCTACGATTAAAGAATCAGGATTCTTTATGCGTGATGGTAAGCAAGTTCTCGTCGTTGAAGGTACTGCCTCTATCAGCAAAAAAGCGAGTGAAAAAGGCTTTCAACTTTCACGAACCATCGCGTATGAAAAAGCATTTTTAGAAGCAAAAAAACAATGCGTTAAGTTTCAAAGTGAAAGAATTGAAACTGATCTGGAATTAAAAATGAGTAAGCCTGAGCAAGGCCGTATCGATGAAGAAATCGATCGCTTGGTGAAAGATGGCATTGAAAAGAGCGATGCTGCCAAGGTTGCTCAAGCTATGAATTCAGATAACCCTGCTAGCAAGGAAGCGGATACTTTAAATACGCCATCAGCAAAGAGTGAAAAAATCGTTTCTAACCAACTCGATCAAGCGATTAAAGCAAGCGGTGGCGATCCTAATCAAGCGCAATCCAAAGAAAAAGTTGCGCAAATCCTCACATCAAGCAGCTTTAAGTCCAACATTAAATCAATGGCAGCTGCAAAATGCGTAGGTATGCAAGTCATCGTCTCCTTTGAAGCAGTGTCCTCACCAAATGATCAAGGCAAGATGGGTGTGATTGCTGTGCAAAGTGATTTAATGAAAAGCGTTTCAGAAGCCTTTGCATCGGGTAACTGGAAATATGTACCTAAAGGCGAGCCGGGTAAAGCAGTAGGTGAATACATCCCTAAATCTGACCAAGCTGCATTGTTAGGTTCTATGGGTACTCGTATCGTGCGTGATGAAGATGGTGATTACCACATCCTCTCTTTTGGTCAAGCGACTCCAGCTTCCAAAGGCGGCACTGCAGAAGACATCGCATGGAAAGAAGCTGACTTAAAATCTCGTAATCAAATTTCTTCCTTCTTAGGTGAGCAGGTCACTAACAATCAACGTTATTCATCCAGAGAGGAAACACGTGGCTTGCCAGATGCAGATGAAATCGTTGCAACTGGTGATTCATCGGATGAATCGATACGCGCAGTAGGTAATAATTTAATGCGTGGTGTGGCGATTAAATACAAAACTAAAATCATGCACCCTGTGACAGGTCTGCCTGTCATGTTAGTTGTTACCAACATGTCAGCCAAAGGTTTGAAAGGTGCGGCAACTATGGCTGCTCCACCGAAGTTGGAAGATCAAACCAAGAAATCAGCACCTGCCAATAATGCACCGACTCCTAAGACAGAGAATCTAAAGTCTTCGGATTCGTTTGTTAAAGAAGGCATGACTGGTAAAGATTTCTAATCGTGATACGTTCGTTTTTTGTTTGCACCCTCTTCATCTGCACAGCGAGTTTGCTGCATGCAGAACAAGCAACGATTGCTGAACTCAGCAAAAATCTGCCTGAAGAAAAAGTACAAACAATCAATGGGCGCTGGATAGTCAAGGTGCGCGTGCCTGTTCAAGGCACCGCATCGACTGCCAGAAAAATTGCTCAATCCTCTGCTGAAAGTATAGGCAAAGGAAAAATATTAGAGCATGCATGTACACCGCAAAGAGATGGACGGCTAGGCAAACTCAATGGTGTCATCACCGAGCTAGCTACTAACCGAGTAAATGTTGATAGCGATGGCATTGAGGTCATCATGTCAGCGCCAATACAAAAACCAAAATGTACTTTCGAATCTTCTGATTCAAAAAAAAACATTAATGTAAGTAATACAGAACCATTAAACGAAACTAAATTCGTTGACTCACCTCCAAGTACTAATCAACCTTCCCCTCATCCAGAATCTAGCAAGCCATTAGTGAAAACTCTCGAGACTGGTTCAGATTACTAAGTTCTTTTCTGCAGCGTATTCGACCAACTATCTTTTAAGTTGAAATAAAAATTCTCATTCGGCGCATTACATTGCGCCCACCTCGCATAACGTTCCATTACGTGTGCTTCACTTGCGTTTTCTTTTTCATAATTATCCCAAAACTTAGATTGAAAAACTTTAGTCCTAACAAGTGTAAACCTTGCAAAAACGTGTAAAGAATGTAAAAAACCCTAAAGTTTTTCAAGTTGCTGTTTCGGTGATTTATGATTTCTCTGGAAATAAAAAGCCCACCACCAAATCTCTAGGGGAAATCATGGCAACGCGAATCGGTAGCTATAACGAAGATGCATTCAACGCTGTAAAAGCGATGACTAAAGCAAATGCTGCTGTGACGAAGGCATCAGAACGTATTAGTTCAGGATTAAGAGTGAATAATGCAGCTGATGATCCAGCTGGCTTGGCGTTAGCAACAAAACTACAAGCGCAAGTGAGCTCAAACTCTAAGGTGATGGATAATTTATATCAAGCTGTCGCTGTGACACAAATCGTGGATGACTCGCTGAGTCAAATCAATGATTTACTCACCAATATGAAAACGCTAGCACTAAGCTCAGCAACATCAACTGTAGACATCACCCAACGTGCAATTAACCAAGAACAGTTTGATGATTACAGGACGGCGATTGACAGTATCGCGAACAGCGCTTTATGGAATGGTAGTTCTCTGCTAAATGGTGATACTAGCTCTATGACTATACATAGTGGAACTGGTTCAACTGATACGACCACACTCAGTTTTGAATCGGTTCTATCCACCGTACTAGGACCAGCTGGTTCCAGACTGAGTACTTTAGACATCTCTACACAAGCTGGTGCCTTAGCCGCTATTGACGATACAACTGCCCCTATTGATACAGCGATGGATAGCGTGTCATCTCTGCAAGGTTACATCGGTGCTAAACAGAACATCTTAGAGATTCAATCAGCCGTGGCTAGCAATCGTATGACCATACAATCGCAGGCTATGGGTAACATCATGGATGCGGATCTGGCAGCTGAAACTGCGAATCTCGCAGCTGGGCAGATACAACAAGAAGCGGCGACTGCCATGCTAACGCAGGCAACGTCTATGAATAAAAGTTTGGTTTCTTATTTGCTCAATTCAGGATGGAATTGATTTAGCTTACACAAGCCATCGGGTGCTTAACAAATCCGGATGATGCGCCAGCCTCTGTCCATTTTACGGAATGTGTATTTTCTGGCGAGATTACGCGTCTTAACTAAATAATAAGAAAGTGCCCGCAAGCTTTGCGCCTGCTTAAGTTCAGTGCAGTAAATGCTTTCGCCTATTTCCAGCCCATGCAGCAGCGAGATGTACTCACCTTGTTTGATAGTCTGTAGGTCTACTCTTTCAATAATCATGTCCACACCCTTTAATTGCAATAGGTGTATCGACAGATGTCAGCCAAGCTTTAATCAGATTACGGATTTAGCTTAAAGGTTATCATTAGTGCAACTTCAATTATTTCACAACCAATAAACACTGGTTTTTCTTCTCTAACGCTCGAATGCTAAAGCAGTAACTCTTGTCATTCGATTGCTGCGCTAGACAAAAGTTTTTACTGTCCGCCTCACGAATCGAATAGCAATAGGCACTTTGCTTCTTGGTATTAGCAATACAATAATATTTGTGATCTTCATTTCGAATCGATTCACAAAATCCACTCTCCCCACCAAAACGCGAGACACACTCGTTTTTTAGTACTTGGTCGCGAATCAAAAAACAATCTGCTTTAGATTTTTGCGAGACAGCCAAACAGAAATACATTTGATCTGATTTCTCAAAGTTGTAGCAGCTAGATGGTTCAGCCCAAGCAAGTAAGGGCGAGAGTAATAAAACGAAAAAAAGAAATTTCACTGAAAACCCCTCGCTATCAAAACTATCACTCACACAGAGTATAGATTAGGACAGCCAAGTAATTACAAAGCTAGTTTTTGATTTTACTTATTATCGGCATTCAAAAAACAAGTTCATTGATGGCACTAATTAAATCAACGGTCTTATTTGATCATTCAATATCGGTTTGGAGCTATCGTTAACATGAGCATCATAAGAAGTCATAGCATCGCCGCTTTCAAGATGCACATCGACTGAATTCATAGCGACATTATTGCTAGGATTGCTGACATTTAGACCATCAGCCATCAATTCCGGCTTACTGTCCACAATGATCTCCCCAAATGCTAACTCTGACGCACTCACTATGTCTAGAAGCGCAGAAGGATTTACCTCACTTGATATAGGTGTGGTCTTTAACATCTCTGTTTTAAACCAAATATCAGCAAGTTCGTGTATTTTTCCATCTTCAGTTTGGAAGCTACCCATCAGGCCAATTAAATTTCCTTGATTGATAACTGTCATCTCAGTGTGTTGTAGCGATAAGGATTTCACACCTAGTTCAGAGAGCGTATGTAATTCCCCAGCATCAGTGACGCCATCAGAATCAACATCCTGCCAAATACCTAACTCGCTAAAAGCTTGATCATTTTTATCAATCAATCCATCTAAATTAGAATCTAACTCTGCTAAAGCTATGAAGCCATTATTTGCCTTTGTCTGATTGGATAAAACAGTACCTTGGCCAAATAATTCTCCTCCATCATTGATTACTCCATCTTGATTTAAATCTCGAACTAACAGTCCATCCGATGGTGCTACCCAACCTGTTTGAATAGGATTGCTATCATTTCGAATATCAAAACTCACCCCATCCAGAACAGACAATGTCTGTACGCCATCTCCATTTAAATCTAACACCAACGGTGAAACAAAGGCATCTGTTTGTTCACTAGACCAACCAGAAATTTGCTGCGTATTAAGCCCTAACATTTGACCTGTGGTCAAAGCACTAATTTGTAACGTTGTAAGAACATTCAATTGGTTCGAGGTCAGTACACGTAAATCTACTATTTCAAGCGCCCGAATTTGTATGGTCGTTAAAACTTGTAGATCATTTATATCTAATAGACGTATTTGTGCCGTGTTAAGCGACGCGATTTGATTACTCGTAAAAGCTTGAATCTGATCACTAGTTAATGCATTAAATTGAATTGAATTCAGCACAGTTACTTGCGAAGTGCGTAGCAAAGGAATTAAATTCGCACTGAGGGCAGCAATATTTGTTGTCAATAATGGAGTAATTGCACTATTTAATGCCGCAATTTGAATTGTTGTGAGTGCTGCAATATCACTATTACTTAAGACATTAAATTGCATAGTAGTTAGCGCTGCGATTGAACTAGAACTGATTGCAGCGACCTGTAAGCTATTGAGCATCTGAATATCGTCAGAACTAAGCGCGCGAATTTGTAAAGTATTAAGACGCTGTATCTGCCCCGTACTCATACCACCTATCTGCTCGGCACTGAGAGCAGCTATCTGTGTCGTATTCAGCACTGCAATTTGTAATGTATTTAATCCATTAATCTGACTCGAACTTAATGCTTGCAATTGATCTGTTGTAAGTGATCGAATTTGGTTACTACTTAAAACTTTTAATTGTGCAATACTCCATGAAGAGAAATTATCACTAGTGAACGCTGATAATTGTACGCTATTCAATGCGATAATTTGTAAAGTACTCATTGCCTGAGACTGTACAGTAGTTAAGTTTATAACGTCATCTGCGCTCAATACACTGAGTTGAATTGTATTTAGGCGCAGCAGCTGACTTGTAGTAATTTTACTTATCTGATCCGCATTCAGTGCCGATATCTGCACACTACTCAGCAATGGAATTAAATTAGCCTGCAAGCTAGTTAAGTCCACATCATCCAAAGACAGTCTTTGAACAGCTGCCATTAATAACGATGCTTGCGAGGTGGTTAAGCTACCTGGATTCAAACCTGCAAGCTGATCCACATTCAAACCAAGTAATTGGCTGCTTGTAAATGCCATGATTTGTGAGGAACTAAACACAGACAGATGTGTAGTATTCATCACATTTATGAACGCAGCACTTAATCCTTTTAGCTGAATTGCAGTTAACACTTTAATGTCATCTGTTCCAAAGCTAGCAAGCTGAGCAGTTGTGAGACCAGAAATCTGTATAGAGTTCAATACAGCGAATTGTGAAGTACTAAAGGCTTGTAAATCTGCTGCCTCTAAGACTGCAATTTGAGCTGTACTTAATACGGACAGTTGAAGGCTACTCAAATTGCTGATTTGACTTGCACCAAAACCCATAATTTGATGTGTACTTAGCGCACGTAAATCACTCGTTTCTATACTACGTAATTGTGAAGTAGTAAATTGGAATAATTGACTGCTACCTAATGCGCGCATTTGCATGCTGCTAAATGCTGATATTTGCGCACTAGTTAGGACTGCTATCTGCGATAAATCTAACGCACTCATCACTGCAGTGTTAAGTCCTTTCACTTGAGTCACACTCAATACTCTAATGTCATCCGTTCCTAATCCACTTAATTGACTACTGGTGATACCGGATATTTGGATTGAACTAAAAAATCCTATCTGTATAGTATTGAAAGCACTGATATCTTCAGCTGCTAAGGCAGCAATCTGATTCGTTTTAAATACACCTAATTGTATGGAACTCAGACTACCTAGCTGAGTCGAAGTTAATGCACTGATTTTTTCTACGCTTAAAGCGGCAATATCAGTAGATTTTAAAGAGCGTAATTGTGTACTTGAGAATTGCGCTAACTGATCGGTTCCTAGAACAAAAATTTGCAGGCTACTTAATGATGCAATCTGCGTAGAACTTAACATTGTAAGCTGAACTGAATTCATCGCACTCATTACTGACGAACTCAATCCTTTGACTTGATTAGCACTTAAAGCTTTAATGTCTTCTGTGCCTAAACTTAATATTTGTTGGCTATTCAATCCCGCAATTTGCGTGGAACTCAGTACGACAATCTGGTTACTTGTGAAGGCAGCAATATCTTCACCTTCAAGAATTGCTATCTGTGTTGTGCTCAATGCAGATAGTTGTAGAGTACTTAATCCTGCTAGTTGATTCGCACTAAGTCCACGCAGTTGATCAAAATTCAAAACACGTAAATCACCAGATTCCATACCACGCAGCTGATTACTAGTGAATTGCGCTAGTTGATTACTTGTTAATGCACTGATTTGTCTACTATTTAGCGCACCAAATTGGCTGCTACTCATTGCACCAAGTGCAAGGCTATTTAAATTTTGAATTGCGTTAGTCGACAAAAATCCTAGCTGAGCAGTACTGAAGTTGGATAATGAACTATTAAATTCATTGCCCGTAAAACTTATGATCTGACTTGAGTTTAATTGTCTTAACTGTGTACTAGACACTAAACTAGCAACAGCAAACTGCGCTCCAGTGAAGCCCGATAGCGATAAGCTACTCAAGCCATTCATTTGTTGGCTGGACCAAATAGCGATTTGAGCTGTACTTAAAGCTGCAATTTGCGTACTTCCTAAAGCATTTATTTGTAAGGTATTAAATGTCCGTAAACCAGCTTGATTTATTGCCGTAAATTGAGCGCTAGTTAGTGCTTTTAATTGAACCGTACTCAATCCTTGTACTTGCTGAGTATTCAAACCAGCTATTTCGTCTGCACTTAAAACACGTATCTGTAGTGTATTGAGTCGCTGCAGTTGGGCGGTACTCATGTTTGCAACTTGCTCTGCACTGAGCGCAGCAATCTGCGTACTACTTAAAAGAGAAATTAAACTAGCCTGTAGTCCAGTAACGTCTAAATTATTTAGTGTCAGATTCTGTACTGCTGCCATCAACAAAGTTACTTGAGCGGTTGTTAATAATCCTATGTTCAAGCCACCAAGCTGACCTGCACCTAATCCACTTAATTGAACACTCGTCAAAGCATTAAGTTGTGTTGTACTTAGAGAACGTAACTGGCTAGTAGTCATCGCACTGATTACTACCGAACTAAAACCTTTTATCTGCGTTGCACTTAAAGCTTGTATATCCTCAGTACCCAAGCTAGCTAATTGTAGAGTTCCTAAACCAGCTATCTGTGCAGAACTTAGAACTGTAATCTGTGAACTGGAAAATGCTGCTATGTCGTCTACTTCTAATACAGCGATTTGTGTCGAACTTAAGGCCGCCAATTGCGTAGTGCTAAAACTTCCAAGCTGAGTAGAGCTTAGCCCACGAACTTGTTCCGTATTCAACGCTCGCAAATCACCTGTTTTCAATCCTCGCAACTGCCCACTCGTGAATTGAACTAGCTGACTATTCGCTAAGACACTAATTTGTAAACTATTGAGCGCGCTGAACTGGGTGCTGGTCAATGCACCTAAAGCTAGGCTACTTAAGTTTTGCATCGCATTACTTGTCAAAAATCTTAGCTGCGTTGTACTTAAATTTCCTAGACCAGCATTGAGCTCGCTTCCTGTTAAACCACTTAACTGGGTAGAATTTAATTGTCTTAACTGAACACTAGGACCAAAGTTAGCTACACCAAACTGAGCACCTGACATACCCATCAAAGCTAAAGTACTTAAACCTACAATTTGTAAGCTAGACCATGCTGCAATTTGTGCAGTACTTAAGGACGCTACTTGACTACTACCTAATACGCTTATTTGTAGAGTATTGAAAGTCTGTATATCTAAAACATCGAGTGCTCGTAGTTGTGTAGTACTAAGTACATTGATTTGCTGAGTACTTAATACCTGAGCTTGGGCTGAATTTAGTACCGTAACATCATCTGCGCTAAGGGCACCTATTTGTATTGTGTTAAGCCGCTGTAGCTGACTTGTAGTAAAGCTAGCAATTTGGGCTGAACTCAGTGCAATAATTTGCGTACTACTTAATAATGGAATGAGACTAGCTTTTAGCGCAGTCACATTTATAGTGCCCAACGTTAAACTCTGAACTGCTGTCATTAACGTTGAAGCTTGTGCAGTAGTTAAACCTTCAATACTTAAACCACTTAATTGATCTGCACGCAAACCCATTAGTTGCCTGCTAGTTAAAGCAGTAATTTGCATTGAATTCAAGAACGATAGCTGTGCCGTAGTCATTGCACTGATGATATTGGTGCCTAAGCCTTTGATCTGTATTACATTCAAGGCGTTGAAGTCTTCAGTTGCTAAGCTATTTAGTTGCACAGTACTTAAGCCGGCTAGCTGCAAAGAGCTTAAAGCTGCAATCTGTGAGCTAGTAAAGGCGGCTATCTCATCAGCAGATAATAAAGGAATTTGTGTTGAGCTAAATCCCGCTATTTGTAAGCTATTTAAATTAATCAGCTGCGCTGAGGTAAATATGCTGACTTGTTCTGTTCTAAGCGCAGAAATTTGAGTACTACTCAGGGCACTGATTTGAGTGTTATTAAAAAGAAGTAAATCACTTACTTCTACAGCAGAAATTTGTTGACTTGATAGCGCTGAAATAAAAGTAGTAGATAAAGCATTAACTTGTGCGCTGGTTAATTGCATAATATTAGCGCTTGTTATGCTGCGAATTTGCGCTGAATTAAGCGCTCTTAATTGCAAACTACTCATGCTACTGGCTTGATCAGTGGTCAAAGCCGCGACTTGCGTCGTTGTTAGTGCAGCGATTTGTGACGTGGTAGCTGGCGTTACTGTCATCGCCACACTGTTGTTAGCATCTGCTCCATCTTGGTTGAAATTGTCACTCAAATCAGAATAGGCATTGTCACCGATAACAATTTGAGCGTTTTGATTGCCAATCAAATCGGAGGTGAAAAGAGCTCTGTAGGTAGTACTGGTAAGTTGTACGATATTGCCTAGTGTGCCACCTGTTACTCTAATGTTTGCAAGATTAATAGCATTAATTTCTTCGTTGAATAAAAAAGAAATATTTGCCGTCTCACCAGCAGCAAGAGTATTTTTACTGGTCGAGATCGCGACCGTCGGCGGCTCTACGTCAGGCGCTGGCTCAGCAGCACCGTCAACATCTAGCTGAGCTGCAGTTGGGATAGTTGTTTTACCACTGATTTTTACCATGCTATTACTAAAATCAGTACCAGTGCCCGTACCTTTTATAAATACATAGCCATCTACGCCATCTGTAAAAAAGACTATCTTATTAGTAATCGAGGAATCATTTTTAATAGCAGCTACGGTGCTACTAATGCTAGAAGTAAAGGCAAAGGCCTCGGACTTTAATGTGACTCCCTCCAGACCTGTGAAGCTAATTTTATCGCCAGAATCTAATGTGCCAATGACATCAAATGCCGTATCAGTACTATCTGTTTTTTTAGTGTAATTAAATACATCAACTCCATCGCCACCAATGAGCGAGTCAACACCGGCCCCACCCGTTAACGTATCGTTACCTGCACCACCGTTAATGCTATTTCCAACCTCATTTCCATAAAGATCATCACCATGTGATGAGCCTACTAAATTCTCAATCACGGTTCCAAAATTCACTGTGATTTGGCCCGCGTCAGTAATACGATCTGCTTTTGTTCCTATAAACCCTTGATAACCTGCAGTGAGATACACCGTTGCACCTGCGGATACACCTGCAACACTGAGCGTATCAGTACCAGCCCCATCCCAGATAAAATTACTTTTAGTAGCATCTACGGTATAGGTTTGATTACCGGTGCGTGCACTTTTACTTGGACCATAAATATACTGAAGCGCTGCGATATCCAGATCGCTGTATTCTAATTTTCTTTGCGCATTATTTTGGTTATAAGACATGACTGTATAAGTCGTATGGTCTTCTGCAGCATGTTCTTCGTCTAAATAGGGACCTTCTGTCCCACCACCACCGGCGTTATAGTTTCCTGGATGTTTTAATCCCAATGCATGGCCCATCTCATGGATTAAAACTAAAGAGCCATATGTTCCATTAGCTAACGTAGTGTTATAGCTGACATCATTTAAAAATAAATCACTGCCCGTTTTAAATGAACTAGGATAGAAGGCATAACCACCTGATACTTGACCTTGATTATTTGATGCAAAGGTAAGGGTATTTAATGCATCAGCCGTGGTAGACAGCGAGAAGCTAATATCTAGGACAGTGCTTATGTAATTGAGTGCGACAACGGTGCGGCTTTTTTGTGTATCAGTAAATGCTTTAAAGCCATTTGCATTGGCAGCACTCGTGTCATAACTAGGCAAGCTAGTGGGAAACGCATAATTAATAACTTTCGAATCACCTAGCAGATTTTGAAACTGCAAACCAGAAGCCTCGTCTGGTAACAAAGCATCTATCCAATACGGTAAAGCTTTCGCTCCGTTAAGATAATTAACTATTTCAATTGTGCTTGGTAGCTTTACAAAATCTTTTGTAACATTAGCGGTATCGTTTCCGCCTGAATCATAAATGTACGCACGATCATTATCAATGTTGTATACATCATCACCAGCACCACCGTACAAAGTATCGTTACCACTACTGCTATTTAAAGTATCAGCACCACTGCCCGCGTCGTACAAATCATTACCAATTCCGCCATCTAGTATGTCATTACCGTCTTGACCGAATAAAGTATCATTTCCCGCACCGCCGTTAATTGAATCATTACCTATACCTCCAATTAACTGCCCATCATCACCACCACCACCATCTAGAGTGTCATTTCCAGCACCACCATCGACATAATCAATTCCATTACCGCCGTTTAATATGTCATTACCAGCTTGTCCGAATAAACTATCATTACCGAGACCACCAAGAATAGAATCGTTGCCGTCACCACCGAGTAGTTGAGGATCGTTACCATCACCACCATCTAAAGTGTCATTACCTACGCCACCAACTAAGGTATCTACACCAGCACCACCAGTAAGAACATCGTCAGCAGCTTCGCCCTCGATGTAATCATTCCCCGCACCGCCATCTATCGTGTCATTACCCGCCACAAACCCAGTAACAAGTACATTACCCGCACCATCACCCCAGATACTGTCATTTCCCGCTCCACCGAGTATGGAATCATTACCTTCAAAACCCATTACTTGCGTATCGTCACCATCACCCGCGTCGATAGTGTCATTACCTGTACCGCCATATATGGTGTCGCTTCCCGCGCCACCACTAAGTGAACTATTGCCTGATTGCTGATATTTATTTAATTGATCATCGCCATCGCCACCAATCAAAGTATCGTTGCCACTTCCCCCACCTGACAAAACATCATTACCACTTGTTCCAGTTAGTGAGTCATTGCCTGAAGTGCCGTTAAATGATCCCAAAGTAGATGTATATTCAGTTGCTTCAAACCCTGTCTTTACAGAACCAGTCTGATATTCCAGAGCCCAATTTCCACCTAGCTTTGCAAAGCCAGTTGTATCTGTGGATGCCGCCACATCGGTACCAGTTAAAGAAGCGAATGTATCTACAAATGACTTACCCGATGCACTGCCCGCTACATCACATCCGTAAAGAAAAATGTCGCCATCTGAACGAATAGCTTGTCCAATATTTTTTAATTCTAATTTGTGTGTAAGCAGTGATGTTTCAGTGAGTACCGCATTGCCTAAGTAAAGAGATCCATCTTTACCATGCGATAAAATTTGAACTGAATCTAGATCAGAATAACTTGCAAGATGATCAGCAATTTGCTTGAGACCATCTTGATTAGAGTCGAGCAAATGCCAAATACTATTTTTGGGTAGCGCAGATAGTAAGGATTCAACATTGTTGAGGCCAGAATCAATAAAGAAAATAGTTTTATTTGACACGATGAGGCCTCAATGAATCTAAGGAATGATGTATTCCTTTAGTTTTAAACTCTGCGGTGTGTAATTAATTTTCACTTGTATAAACAGAAGAAATTAACATATTTGAAATACAGAGTATTTTTAGATAAATGAAGTTTATCTTTATTCAAAAGAAAATACTTCAATTAAAAGTGTAATTTGCACAAGTTATTTTGCAAATTTACTAATCAAAGGATGAAAAAAAAATTTAAAAATAATAATAATTAATTTATCAAACTTTAAATTCGATTAAGTTGAAATTACAAAAGAAATTGAAAGTAAAGATTGAATGAATAGTGCAAAATTGATAATTTCAGGCATGTATGTTATCGAATAAGTACTGAGTTACACCACCTAATGGAGAGTTGTGAGGGATGCAATAAAGTTTAAAAAATACTAATGATTGGACAGCGCATTAGACCAAGCTATTTGCGCTGGTAAACAAATTGAATTGAGATCATATTTAGCCAAAATGGTTTTACGTGCCACCTGACCTAATTCTGTTCTAAGTTTTGGGTTATCCAAAAGATTAACAATTTCTTGCGTCAATAGCTCTTTATCAAAAAAATCTACCAACTTACCATTTATACCGTGTTCTATAACCTCCTCGACTGGCACGGTTTTGCTAGCAACAATGGCACATCCCACACTCATTGCTTCTAACAAGCTCCATGACAAAACAAATGGATAAGTTAGGTAGACATGTACTGTCGATACTTGCAAGACTTTAATAAAATTCTTATAACTTAGATTCCCTACAAAATGTACACGCGATTTATCTATGCGATCAATAACTTCATTTAAGAAAATTGATTTCCAACTTTGCCCAGCTGGCGCAGCCGCACCATAGCTTACCTTATCACCACCAACAATAATGACATGGGCATTTGGTCTTTCTTTCAACAATGCAGGTAACGATCGCATAAAAATATGATAACCACGATAAGGCTCTAAATTTCTATTTACAAAAGTTATGATCTCGTTAGATTTATTTAGCCTAATTACATTATTAATAGTGACATAAGCATCCGGATCAGATACTGCTATGTCAGTATCAATGCCGTCATGAATAACCGAAATACGCGACTGAAAACTTTGGGGGTATGTATTACGCTGCCATTGCGTAGGACTTATTCCAGCATCTGCAAAATCAAAATGTATATAGTTGTTAATATTTTTCAGTTTGATTGAAATTTCACTATCATTTTTTATGGAAGAAAATTCAGCATCAAAACCAAAATCTGCTCCTTGGGCTTTATAAAAATATTCACAATAAATACCTAATCTAGCATTTGGCCAAACTTCTTTTAAAAATAAACTTTCACCCCAGCTAGGATGCGCAATTATTACATCAGGATAAAAACCTTCAAGCTTAAGTGCAACAGCAGCATGATACGCTGCCTCTCCACGTAGCACTTTTGTTTCAAAATCTTTTAATAATGGATGTGTACCCGAACTATTAGAACGAGTAACTTTATAATTGATGACGCGAAATGAATCTGTTCCAGAAACCTCATTCATAGAAAAGCCGACAACTTCATTACCATCAATTTTAGATAGTGCAGGTGCCAGATATTTAAACTGGCCTGGAAAATTTTGATGTACAAATAAATATCTCATGCATCCCTATTTTTATCTCGTTATTACATAAAAAAGACTAATCAGATTCGTTTGATGGATCTTTACTAAATTATGATTATAAAATCTCTGATTTATCTTACTCATAATAAGAATGACAAACCACAATGAACAAAAAAATATCCGTAGTACTTTTGCTCTTATTAATACCTATTCTAATACTAACGCACGTGAGCTGGGCTCAAAAAGATAACGGATTGATGTTCAACGTTGATGGTAGAGATGTTGATTTCGTTGGAATCATGAAAGACAAATGGCGCATGACGACCAACACATGTAAGACAGTTAAGCAGCTTGCAAGTGAAGATCCAAAACTCAGAATGGTCGAAACGGCGATTCAGTCTTACAGCCCACCTGACTCCATGCATATAAAAGTTATTTACGTATGGACTTCTGGAACTTGGGCTGTTGCAGAGGTTGAATTTGAAAAACTCTTACCTGCAGTAGTACCAGTCAAAAATATCGACACGACAGCAACTGTGGTCGGAGACGCGATATGGAGTGGACAGACAGTTCCATGGAAATCAGGGCCTTTTATAAGAGCCTACTTAGGCCAGAAATCTAGTGACACGCCTAAAGATCTATTAAACTGCTTTGAATTGCAAACGGATTCTTTTAAATGATTAAAGACAGCTTAAACGTTCTCGGCACAGCACTTGTGCCCTGTTCATACGACCCGTTGACTGGCTACTTTCGAGATGGGTGTTGCAATACAGACGAACATGACCGAGGCAGTCATGTAATTTGCGCAAAAGTGTCGCAAGAATTTTTAGACTTCTCACTACAACAAGGAAATGATCTCATCACCCCACGCCCAGAATACCGATTCCAAGGCTTAAAAGCCGGTGACCGTTGGTGCTTGTGCGCATTGCGATGGAAACAAGCCTTTGAGGCTGGAGTGGCACCCAAAGTGATTCTTGAAAGTACCCATATAAACGCGCTTGAGTACGTGACTCTAGAAGAGCTGCAAGCATAAGAACACCATTGTTCAAAATAAAAAAATCCCCAATGGGGATTTTTGATATCTGGCTGAAGCGGTGAGTTTGCCTACATGCTGCAGGCCGCTGCTGGGCTTGCAAGCCCAGCCCTTCGAATCTCACACAGGATGTGCGCAGGCACATCCTTCACTTCTTGAAATAAAAAATCCCCAACTGGGGATTTTTGATATCTGGCGGAAGCGGTGTCCGCTAGTTAGCTCATAAATACAATATCATTATAGTATATTTAAAATTTATCCACCATAAATTCCACCTTTTAATAAATGACCTTTGCCTACGATTTATTATCAATAGAGAAAGTTATTCATCAATTCCAAAAAGCTAAAAACTCGAGGGTTAGCCTAATTCCAGCATCAACTTGAAAATTTCTACTTCTAGATCCCCCATAGCACATTCCCTCTATTTTTTATTTTCAGAACTCTGAATGACACCTTTACCTTTTAACTCCTCAACCATAGAAGTTAACTGGTCTCTTAACTTAACCGCTGCAGATATGGACATAGCAAGACCGCCCACTCTATTGGCTTTCATTTGATCACCTTCAATCTCAGTAATG
>JAIXOW010000213.1 GCA_027486615.1 Oxalobacteraceae bacterium
TGCAGCCTTTTGTCTGGCAACACTCCTCTTCTTCTTCCCGTCTTCGCTGTACATGAGGTTGTCGTTGTTGTACTTTGCACGCCACTTCTGGTATATTGCGTCTTTCCCAACAGGCTTCTTGTTCATCTTGACGGGTCTGGTGGTAGGCAATAGCGTCGGCGACGATTTGTTATCGCGAGGTATATCATTGCCCGACCACACGTACCAGCCCCAACTCCCTCGATTATCCACTTCTTTTCTGAGATGCATCAAGGTGATCTCGTCCGTTGGAAAATCAATGACTTTGTCCTCCTTCTCCAATTCTTTCGCCCACATATTGTCCATGGTTGAAAATAAAACTTGGTTGAATTTGGTCCAGTTCATGTTGGTGAGGCACGTGGTTCTGCAAACGAGATTTATTTTTGGAAAATTTAATGTTAAGTATGTCAATTATTTCACACTGCAAAGCCGCTGTATTTGTAGAAATACAGCTTTTCTTAGAGATTATATGATATTACCGTTCTTCCAATCGTAGATCGTCCTTACAGACTTTGATGACATGGTCGATAATTTCGGAAACCAATTCCAATTCCCGTGTGTTTTCTTCCGGGGTCCGTGGGTGGGTTTGTGTCAGGGGGTTTCGCTTCTTGAACGAGCCAGTTTCTGAAAAATATGTTACATTTATCACAGCATCCTGGATTGCCTATAAGTTTAATAATTTAAAGTTTGGCTACTGCAAATTATAGTCTCACCTTCATTTTGCGACAGCTCACTGTCAAGTGTAGCGTCCGGATCGTCGTCATCGTTGCCATCGTCGTCATCGTCGTCATCGTCGTGCCCGACGTTCTCGTTGGTCACATGCGTTCCTTCTGCAACTGGAACCTCGTATTCGGCGATTACCTCTTCGCCCTCTTGCAGTTCATGGTCTGGTATATTCATTGGTTGTGGATTGCAAGACTTGTCGGCTGGAACCTGGAAACAGTTTAAAGACATTACGTAATGAAGTTAAGGTCAATACATACTTGCTTGAAATGCTTCAACATCTTATGACGTATACTCAAAATATTGTTTCTTCAATTGTGCTATGCATAAAAATGAACTTGTTCATCACATAAATGTATTTAAAGTTTGAGTTTGTTTCATTGTAAAGGACATGTACAATGCTTAAATAAATTGATTTGAATTGAATTGAATTGCTTACTCCTCTTTCAATGTTTTGGATATGGTTAAAACAACAGTAAGATTTCACCACCAGATGGCTCCTACTTCAGTTTATAATAGCCTTTCAATAAAAGGTGTACTCAATTGCAGTTGGAACACAATTAAATATAATAATTCATTACTTCAATGAAAGTAATTAAATTTATGACAGACAGTTACCTTTAATTTAGTTTCATTTTTCTACCACTGAATTAATCCTAAAATTAATCAATCGTTTAACATAACTGGACGTTAATGGAATCTATGCTATTTGAATACCTAACTATCTCTCAAGCCTTTGGTCTTTTGACCTAAAGCATTATCTAAAGACACCTTAATTGGAGTTATGAAACCATTTAATAATATGAAAACGTTAATATTTTGTTTTTAAACATTATATTTTCGTCACTACTTGAACCACACATTAAAGTACTCATTTAATTTATAAGAATTAAATACTAATATGTATCAAGAATACGTTGTGGCTAAATTTCATGTTCTTATAATGCAGAGTGGTCCACAAACAACAATTTCATTGGCTGGCATCAAGTCCATTTAGGTTCGCATATTCCTCAAGTAAATCGTCCATGTTCAAATCCTCAACTTTAGCGTCACTTAGGGATTCAATTCGTTTCTGCAATAGCTTACAGATCCGGTTCTGGATATGAAATCACCAAAACTTTTTAAATATTGATCTATAATGTCAGTGACATGATTTTACTTAAACCATAATTTTTACAAAGCTTAATTATTCCCATCAAATCATTTAAAAAGTTTTGCAAACTTCCAACTTGGATTCGTAGAACACGGCGATAAAGTGCTAGACTATGTTCAACGTCAACCTCATCTTCCGCTTGCCTTCGTAGTATTCCGCTTTTCTCTTCTAATTTCTTTACTTTAGCCATTACGTTTGACATCTTCTATTTTAGAAACTTAATAATTGCTCACTGAATTGCAAAAAAATCACCTCGTTTCTGAGGGTGGTAACAATAAGTTATCAAGAAGCACAATGCATGCAAAGTTGTTTCGCACAAAGCTCAAATTTATATAGGGCGTGCAAATTCACCCTCTCCTTATTTGATCTCCAAACATGTTTTTCTCACATGCATGCATGGGCAGCTAGTCTTTTTTGCAAACTATTTCAGTTGTTAATTTCACCAATGTCTTTCGTACAGCTTTGAGGCTAGTTCCGAAACATTTCTTAATGCTAATACCTTTATGCAAATGCTTTATACCTTTTCTTTATAATTTCGAAAACAACGAGCGTAAAAGCTGTTAGTAGACTGTTGGTGAAATTGACGTTTGGGTGGGGTAAAGACGGTTATTTTGAAGACGCAAAAAATTTGCAAAAGCTTCAGCTTTGCAGCTGCATCAAGTTTTTTTGTTTTGAACATGAAAGCAAACTTTTTGTCTAATCGACAAACACAGTGTCATTGAAATCTACCAATACCAACACCAAGATGTCTTTTCGTCGGAAAATACCAGACAGAGGAATAGTAAGTCAATTATTGTCTAAAGAGATAAGAATATTTTCACACTACAATTTGCCAACATGTTTTCACAAACATAACCACTAACTCTATTAGAATTATGCTTAAAAAGTAGACTTATAGAAATATGAACCTGTGAGCATATAGTGAATGTTATGGTACACAACAAACTTTGGTTAATACTTAATAATAAATAAATGTTTCAAAAAAAAATTATTGTAATTTTCCAGTACAGAGAGCAATACAGGATTGAACGGGAAATAAGAATCGCTAATGACAGGGCGTATCAATTACAACTCGAACTATTGGACGTCTTTAACGATGTGTGCACCCCATCCACCAGTGAGGATGAAGATGAAGACAACGAGAACGAGGAGGAAACTCCAATCCTTAATCCACCCACATCACCGCACATTCTTCAATTGCTCCTCAACATGCTAGCTGTCGTATTCCCCCTCACGAGGGAAACGGAGTATACGTATTTATACCATCAAAGAGATTACGTCAAAAAATGTAAAAGGAAATTGAAGAAAATGAAAAGAAATGCAAAAAGAATCAATTTTGAGATCATTTATCGCGACCCATGTTTTTGGACTCATCTGCTACGGATTCAGAGAACTTATGTTGACGATGGTGGACGGGCATTTTTAAACCAACTGGTTGCACTAGAGTCTCATTTAACAACAGAATACGAGTCTGAGTCTGAGTCAGAAACGGATACTGATGATGATGACGAAACTCAATTTCAAAAGATTGACAAATTTCAAGGAGGTGGTAATAGCGGTAACGATGGTAATGCAGGAGGGCACATGATTCTGGTTTAGAAATTGATTCTTTTTGTACTTTTACATCATATCTAACTTCTCCAATTATCGTTAACTTGGATTTTTAAATATTTTTGGTACAATAATAACATCATACTAAAGTTACGAAAAAATGTGTTTCATTTGTTACTGTTGGAAAATTTTTTATCACATTTGTCAAGTACTATTTATTAGGTCTGTTAACGTGACCGTAGTGTAATGCATCATTCACACGAGTAAAAAATAAACATTTCTTTCTCTTTTATGAGCAAGGCCTTAGAGATGTATATTATAATTCAAAACCAATAGTAGAAGTAAAAATATTGAATACAAAGTATCCAAATCGATCAGGAAATAAAGTTCAAATTTTACTCGACTTATGTATGTATGACTATTGCTCCCTAGCTGTTAAATTATTGAGAAATACATGTATTTAGGTTTAGGTTTTTTATTTACCCCTTAGTATAAACATATGATGAATATACGTATCCATGATCACTTAGATATTTTTCTTACGTACTTAACCAATTAAAATGCTACATTTGTAATGTACAAATTATTACTACCATGGCACCATCTGCTGTGATACTTTTGAAAAATTACTCAGCAACGGATACGGTTGTAATGCAGGAGGGAAAATAAATGAGGTTCCGAAATTGATTATTTTGTAATGCATATAAATTGCTTACCTCTGGCTGCGTAATAAAATCCACCGATCCATTCAGATCTTCAGCATTGCTTGTGTCCAACGTGTCCTTGGCTGATGACATCGTGCTGAACTTTCGTTCCGATGTGTTGCTCTTTGATGAGAACACAATTGGCTCGTCTGCTCTCCTCTTCCGGCCTGAAGTAGGCACCGCCACACCCCCACCTCTCGTTTTCGCCATCTGTAAGATAATTACAACGTCAACAATCAAACATTAGGGCTTCCTTTAAGGATACAAAACAGATGTCTTCGCCATGACAGTCCTTTGAAGTATACAAGTTCAGAGGCTCTGCAGATGTCAAATCTCTGAAGTTTATAACAGTCATCTCTTGTTGTCCGTCTAGCAGCTGGTATATGCCAAGATGCGCAATGTATTCAAATTTTCTGTCCTCAACAATGAACAGGTATTTATCGGTGTTCTTCTTGCGGACAATAAGTCTCAAGATTCCGAAATGCTGCCGTCGGGCTGCATCCACGTGAAGAAGAACTTGGGCTTCTCCTGACCTGAATGAAGTTCCAAAGAGGGTGACATGTTCCATAACGTCAACGTCGTTTTTTTGCAACCCCCAGGGTGACATTAGGGCAACTTGTGCAGCCAAAGGGTCAAGTCGCACTTTCTCTTCGCGAATGTCTTCATCCTCACCAATGCTTCGAAGCCAACGCTTGATTCCTGATCGCCGTAATTCTCTAGAAAGTAATGGTTAAGTAATGGTTAAGTAATGGTTAACAATAAGATCGTTTCATAATAAGTAATTTGAGCAAATCAATATGTTTTAAGTTTTGACATGAAATATTCCTAAAATAAGTTTGCTTCTACGATGTTGTCTTACCTCTTTGCAATCGTGAGACAAACATTTTTGGCTTGGTTGGACTTCGTGCTCAATTTCCTCATTTGGCCATTTTTCACTTCGGCAATATTAGTTTCCATCAGCATGACAGGTCCATAAGCCTTATTTAACTTCCAGTAATGGAGCATCCAAAGGGTTTTCGGAGTTAGTTTATCACCCAGGAACGTGTCGCCTTTGTTCTCATCACGAAATTGAATTTTCAGCTGTAACAAAATGTGAATATGCATAAGAGTGTGTCGCGCAATGCTGTAATCAACGTACATCAACAGTTGGTTGGCGAACGTACGCAAAGTCATAAGTAGGAAAGAAAGAAAAAGTTATCATTATAACAAATTATTTCAGTCAGTTCCAACATAGCACAATACATATTGTTTTCCTACTTTAAAATAGGACGTGAAAAATAAAATTACCTCCAGATATTCCCTCACATGATCTTTCAGGGTTTGTGACACGGAATCGTTGACAATCTTGCAGCTAACAACTTCACTAATTTTCTTCATCACCAAGTACAGTGACCAGGCTGTTGTTTGGAAAAGAGAGTCTTCATGAGACCTTTTCACCCAAAAGGAACTGAGAAATCGAATGACCAAGTGGTTGGAAGAATGGTTGCCCGGCAACTGCTTGAAAGTTGGCTTTGACGATATGATGTCGTACCAGGCTTGCCTGTCTTCTCCTGCCAGATTCTCACGGTACGTACGGAATTGGTCTTGAAGTTCCTTCCAAGTGTAATGTTTGAGGTTTGAGAGTGAAACTAGAACACGAGCCATGTCAGACCTGAAGGCTCCGGAGTATAGGTCATGGGCAATGCAATACACCATAGCACCATGATCCGTCACATGGAAATGAGGTATCCTGTTGAAAGGACTATCGTACTTCATGCCCCTGCTGTACTCGTACTGCGGTTTTATTGGTCTCGACGCTGCAGGTTGCTGCCGGCCTCTACGTGCCGCGCGTGATCTACGTGCCGCGCGCTCTTCAATTTGACGGTCGTGCAAATGCGTCAAGTCTTCAGCGTAGCTTTCTCGGTCGCGTACCTGCTCGACTTCGGCAATGACTTCTTCGACTGTCTGGCAGGTGGTTCTTGTTTTGTTGGTCAAATATGACAATGGGTCAATGTGCGACAACGTGGAGAAATTAGGGGCCATACCGAACATTGATGCCCTCTCGAGACCGTCTCCTTGGAGGATTGCTAGTCTGACACCAAATGTTTTTCCTCCATACTCAATACCATTCCTGACCACAGTTGCAATATCTGCTATTAAAGGCCGCATGACATGGACGTAACCGTTGCTCTGCAAGGTCTGGCTAGGCACTATTTGTACCAGGTGGTAGTCCTCCGGAGTCCGTCTTAGGCCGTCGGCAACGTTGAGGACCCGGAGGTACGTAACGTGAACTTTGTGACGCTTTGAAGAACTTCCCATGAGATCTCGATCGAATTCGTCAGAGTATAGTTGCAAGTGAATCCCAGGTCGTTGTTCGGGCGGAACAGAGGCTTCTACTTCTTTGTATCTTGAGCTGTCTCTGTAGCTGGCAATCACGCCGTTGTCATACCTCCGCAAGTTCTTCACGTGATCCATTTCAGCCTGAAAGCCGCTGTTGGCGTCCGGTTCCCAATTCTTGGCTTCCAATGCTGCCAGGATCGAATGTTCGATGCTGATGGTATGTGCAACTGTTTTTATAGATGTCTTCAGGACGGGAAGCGTGTTATTCTGACGTGAGGGTAGGATTCTTGCTCTTCTCTTCGCCTCAGCTTCCCTTTGAAAAGAAGACGCCAAAGCAGGGTCTGTTAAGGACAATGTCAGCCAGTCCTCTGTTTCAAACGCCTCCTCAACTGCAGCTTCGTTCCCTTGAAACACCGACTGTAGCTTTTTCTTCAAGTGGTTGCTTGACAATTGCGCAAGGTGACGTAATTTACCGACTATGAAACTTATTTCAGATTCCGGTAAAATGTGACAGAACTCGACGTCAAGCCACAGTGCCCAAAATCTTGTGTAAAAATCGTCTCTTTGCTTAATGTCCGAATCGACTCCAGACATTTCTTCGTCGTCGCCATCAATGCCTCCGTCAAAGTGATCATGGTCTCCATCAATGCTTCCGTCAAAGTGATCTTCGCCTACAAAGTCTTCCACTCGGTCTGTGTTGGGGTCCACCACCTGAAACACTTCACGGTCTTCGTGACATATTCTTCGGTGCTCTGTCAACTTCTGTAAACAGTGACTCCTTGTGGAGACGAAAACTACGTTGCAATTTAAATATGGGCAGGTGAACTTCCCTCCAGCTTCAATGTGTCTCAACAAGTGTAATTTGTAGTTCTTGGAAGTAAGGAAAGCATCGCAGTCTTTGCACTTGAATGTGGTAATAACTTCTTTTGTCGGATGTTTAGATTTCATGTGCTTGTGCAACGCCGCTAATTTGACAAATCTTGATCGCTCACCAGCGCAGGTTGGACAAAGGACGTCTTTACTGACGTTTGGGTGATCTGGGTTGAGATTAGCAATATTTTAACGCACTGAATCACTGTCTTAAAATAACTTGTCCGTTATACTCTAAGTTATACACTATAAAAGCAGGAAGAGCGAAACTATTAAAAATTAAAATGTCTTTCCAGTAGCCAATCCTATAAATATTTTTTTCCTTGCTAACCATATTTTTACCGTTTTTTGCTTGTAAGCTCGCGTGTTTGTTACATATTGCAAAAATTCATTGATAGGAAAATGACCTAGCTTAACGCCAAAGAAAAGAAAATGAAGAAAAAAAAGTTGTATAGGATCTACTCCTGAAAGCTATTTACGAAAAGTTAAGACAGAACATACAGTGGTGTTAAAATTATGACACTTTCGAACCGGTTAGAGCATGTGTGAAGTATTGACCGACACTGTAGTAGGTTCCCAGACAGGTTGGACACTTCACACCAGGATTGGTACACACCTCCATTCTGTAGCAAGAAAAAGAAAGTAAGCAATATAAAATATAGGTTATATTTTCTTTTTATTTGTAGACAAGGTACAGGTACGTTTAAAAACCAACATGAAAATTTGTTTACGTAGTTAATTTGATACATATTAAGTGGCTTTAGTCATATCTATAGAGCCACAGAACGTGATGATAGATAATGAGACATGTTGCGGTCACAGGAAAAGTAAAGGAGAAAATTACTTTGAGGCAAGGTAAAAGACAGGCATGTAAGGATGTCTCAAGAACAAATGTAGACTTTAACGTTTCTTCGGCTGGTACAACGGATCCGCAACGTCTCTTGGTTCTGGACGGACGTAAGGCATCCCCATGATTTGGAACAACTTCTGACATTCCGTACGCGTATAATTGAGGAGGTGGTACTTCCAGTGACGGTCCTCTACCACAGGGCGGTATTTATCCTCGTACTCGAGGAAGGGGAGGCAGGTGAATAGGCCGACCGGACTCCAGGCAAGGAAGGTGTAGATTAAATCCGCGTGCGAGTGACTGGAAAAATGGTCAAAATAAGTAATGACAGAATATGACGTAAATTGAAATACTGTTACAAGTTCTAGTAATTGAAGTGCGCTATTTCATTTCAAAATGTGCAAACAAATATTCGGCGAACTAACCTGTCATGGTGGTGCTCACGATGGCCTCTCATTTGGCAGGACGTGCAAAAGTTGAACAACACAGGGCACAAGGTGGCGACGTGACTTTGGCGTTCGCGACACAAAGGATAGTCGCAGACCAGAGTGGGAACGTTGTCGTAGCAAATGGCCGCAAAGTGTTTGTACAAACCGCAAACTCTGCATCGACTACCGAAGTGCATGGTGCGGCAGTGACATCGGGATGAATTTGGCAAGGCCTCAGGGTAAGGCCAAAGCTGGGCTGCACGGGCTCCGCGTTCGCGTCCAGTGAACAGCCAATGAGGGGGCGGCTTTAGAACGTCTAAAGGAACATGATCTAATTATTAGATTGTTATATATGGCACATGAGGATAAGCAATAACAAGTTTGCAACCAATAGATATCAAAAATAAGCTGCGAGAGGCATACATTTGCTCTCAGTTGGTAAACACAATAATTAATTATAAGTGAGGCAATTTACCTGGAAGATTGTAGTCATGTAAGTGTACAAAGAATCCGTGCGATGCGAAGAGTTGCTTGAACCTTCCACTGTCGTGACCGACAGTTAAACGAGCGTGCCAAAGCAATCGGGCCTCATCAGTGTTGCAGTTGTCCTCAACACCTTCGTTTGACTCCATCACACGTGTTAGACGAGGAAGAGCGGGCATATTATCCTTTGTCGGTATTTCAGCCACGCTGTGAAAAGGATATTTATGTAATGACGTGTCATAATGTCATAATGTAAGTACTCATATGAGAGGAAGCCTTTATAAAATGAGTACCATGAGAGAAAGTGAGGTTAAGTACCTGAGAAGAATGTGATGGATTAGTGGAAGAACATTGCGGTGATCCGGTATCTTGTGAGCCAGGCAATAGCGTTCCACTATCATGCCCAGGCCAGCGAGTGGAAGCCGAACGTCCTGCGTGGAAAATGAAAAAAATTGTCTGTACAAACGAACGAGTCCATGAAACAGAAACGTGTGCATTGAAATGCAAATGCCAAGTAGCATTGTGGACATTACAACTGTACTATACTGTACTGGTAAGGAAACTGTAGTACACTATAATGTTACCGCTACTGTTGATGATATATGTTAACAGATAGTTACAACCAGAATTGTTAAAATATAATTACCTGCACAGCATGGACCAGTGCGTGCGGAGAAAGTTTTTTGCCAACCTTGCCACAATCAAAATCGAGTTTGCGTGGTGCGCGTGTGTAGTCGAAGAATGGGATTTGAACTTCACCAATCGAGGAAGCAATAAAGTTGATTCCGAAATTGTCAGTTGCGCCCAAGTAGATTTTGTTCAGCAATTGACTGTCCACTTCAGCATTAACAGGGAACGACTGAAAATGATAAATTGCAACAAATTATCAACGTTCGTTGTATACCATAATGTCATTTGCCTAATGCAATCAGGATAACCTAAGTTACTAAAGTGCTTACATCGTTGAGAAGGCATTTGTCTGCAAAAGCTGAGGACTGTATGCAGAATATGTTCGGATCGGAGGCCATGTCTTTGATAACTTGCGGCACAGAGGACGGCACGTGAAAAATGAAGACAAATCCGTTGGGTGCGCCGAACTGGAATGCATGAAGAAGAAAATTAAAAAGTTGAAATACATACGTAAAGGACATGATCACAGACAACGTCGAAATAAGTCACCAAGATAAAGCTATATATTTTACTTCTTGAATTCATAATTAAAGGTAACTTAAGGAAACAAATATGAGGTGAAAGAGTACCTGAACCATAACCGGATGTTCGGTCCTTTCAGTATCAAACGCCATGAATCCGCACATTTCGGTGTAGTGAACGAATTGGGCAAGGAACGGATCATGTGGGTGGACAAACTGTCCCGGTAAAACTTCCATGATGGTGAACTCGATGGATCTGTCCAGGCAGTCATCAATCTTGGTCCGATACACGCCCCGGGGGTGATTCCAACGTTCGCGCATCACACTTCGAGAGAGAAACCACCCACGGATAAAGTTGTGCTTCGGAACAACGTCGTAGGCGACCGTGCGGACCGAGTACTTTGTTTCTCGATCGCGGTCCATTAGAGCCACGTCCCTTGGAACGTATTGAGTGGTCAACCTTTGAGCGTCTTCCGGGTGAGTCGATTTCAGTCCGGACCTAGAGAAATAAGGCAATCAATAACAATGCCGAAAATTGCGAGGGCAAAACAAAACTACGGTCGGGTCTCGATATCTTAAAATCCGAAGAACAAAATACAAAAAGGAAGCAAGGTGCTATGTAGTGAATACACCAATATGTTGAGTGCATAAATATACTGACTGTAATGAAACAAAATTAATTGTGAATGACAACTTACCTGGCCACGTCGAGAGCATGATAGAAAGGTTCATTACGAAGGGCCTGTTTTTGTTTCGCTGTCAGGCCATCTGGCAACTCCGGATTCCTGTAATGGGAGGACTCGATGTCCCTTTCCACGATCTCGTCGTGTTCATGTCTGAAAGGAAGAGAGCAGGTCGTAGGAGGTCGTAGGTAATATGTAATATTCTAGGGAATGAAATGATATCCAGAAAAATCTAATTTTATAATGAAACCAAATATCTAACAAAATTTCTTTGTTTTTACTGTGCTTCGAAACATATACATATAGAACTCTGATAGGAGGAATGCATCAAAAACATGAGTAGATTTTTACCTCTTGTCGTACATCTCTTGCACAATAAAGTCCCGTAGAGCTCGCCGTCCGTGATAGGTCAGAGATTCACCGTCGCCTTTCAACCACTCCTCAGTGACATCAAAGCCGGAGCTCAACAAGAGATTTCTTGCTGAGAGCATTTGTTTTTCGACTTCAATCGTGACGTAGGCACGGATCTGAAACAATTACAAAATATAAGACTCGCTTATAAATTTAATTATTGTTCAATGAACTTATAATTGAAGTTTAAGTTAAGTTTAAAGATTGTCATAGGTATAGTTCATAAAATTGCACTAAAAACAAGGGTAGGAATTCACAAAACTTCTTACGCAAATTCGTAATATTTTTCGTAAATTTAAAGTGCTTTTACAGAGTTGTTCTTCATAGAAAATGGGTGCTTTATGATTTAACATCACCCTTTATTGCTATCTGCTTGAAGAACTACTTAAAGTTGTTATATTATATAATAATTTCAAGGCCCAAAGTTACAAAAAATAGTAAGAATTTGCGTAAGAAGTTTTAAGAATTTCGTCCCAGGGTAAGGATGCAAAAAACTTTAATAAAGAAAAAGAATATCTCAACAATTTGCCATTGATAAGAAATATGAAGATTTTACTAATTTTACCCAGTCATACCTGCTCTCGTTGTACACGGAGAATGCTTGAAGAGTCATTGCGGAATGGAAGTTGGATCACAACCGTGGGTAACTCAATTGTTCGCGCAAAGTCTGCAACTTCCTTCACGTACTTATCCACCGTTTTTCTCCAGTTTTCGCGAGCTTTCTTGATCAGGTTGTTGAGCCCGCCCACCATGATGCCCAAACCTGTCATCGCATGTGGTTTTGACAGTTGATTGAGAAGGTCGCGAAGTGCGGTTTCAGAGTAGAAAAGCGAAACTCTGAAAGTATAAATGAACAATGTTATTTTAGTTCTCCAAGTAATGAAACATGACCTGTTGTTAAGCAGTAGTGAATATGTTATTGCCATTAATTATAATTGTAAGGGTTAACTAATTATGGCACACACTACGTGAAAACTTGAAAAGAGACGTCTTTCAGTAAAGTAGAAAAGAAGGCAAAACTGTACACAACATGTACCAAGTGCGTTAAAACAGAGGACTAATTAGATGGTAAGAAGGTATGAGTACCGTTACTTTGCCAAGTTATTGATTATACATACAATTACTTTAGCAAAGATGTAATTGATTACAGCTAAAAATACTTCCACAGCACATTACATGATTAGCGTAACAATAGCGTAACAATACCTTAAGTCAACGAAATAGTACTTAATTTTAAAAAATAATTACAGTGTAAATAACGTCATTTATAGTGTGAACAAAAAATAAAATTACTACATTAAGAACCCGTGGTGATAGCAACAGGGTATGGGAAAAGTAATTGAGTATGAAAGTAAATACTTTTTAGTTTTAGTACTAGATTCCAGTTACAATGACCCTTCCAAATTGAAATGTTCTCCTTAAAAGTAACGAATACTCATTAAAAGTAAGGAATACTCATTATTCGACAGTAATTAACTTATTACATGTGTAATTAGCATACAAGTTATTGTTCCAGTACTTACTTGACGAAATCGGCCTCAAAGAAGGGTAGGTCAGAGTACTCATCGGCCCCTATCACGGTGGTGTACTTTCTGAAGTCGATATCGCGACATTTCCTGGAAAAAAAGCTGAGTATTGTAAAAAAACGCATAAAAAGTGGCAAAGCGTCTGTCTTAGATCCGTTAAGAAGAAATCAAAATATTATAAATAATTTTCTATTATTTAGGTATTAACAAATCATTACTCATACGAGGATCTTGTGATGTTATTGACTTCAAATGCTAATAATAATGTACAAGTCGTTCTTGAAGAAACAAAATAACCATAAATTGAAAATAGTTTTCTACATATTTAGGCAATAACAAATGATTGACTTCAAATTCTAATTTAAAGGTACAATTCGGTCTTCAATTAATTGAAATATTAATACAAAAATTTACCTCTCTTCTCTCTTGAATAACTTCTTTCTCTGCTTCCTTTTGTCTTCCTTCCTTTTTTCTTCCAAGTGTCGAGCAAGTGATGATCGGGATCTCCCCATTGTTGAGAAAGCTATGTTAAGCTAATCACAAACTTTCGTCGACACCAGAATCAAGTAAAATCAAATATACTTACCAAATTAAACAATTTTACCGCAATTAATGTAAAATTTACCTTTTAAAAGGAGAAGAAGTCAAAGAAATGCAAAAAGATTTCTAATTTTTAAAGAGGAGCAAAATTCAAACGATGTTCGTTCAAAAAAATGCGACCGGAAAAAGAAAGAATTTTAAAACAATTTCGTCATGTTCTCTTAACATGTTCTCTTAAAGTACTTAGTGTACTTATTTCATATGGAAACTGTTAGAAAGTGTCGTTTTAAAAATGACAAATTTTTTTTCCCTTTCTCTTTGCACGCCAACTTAGTACACAAAAGACGACGATTCCATAACAGAAATTGCTGGACGTGCGCAAAGCCGTTGGTGAAATTAAGAAGTCATGAAAAATAAAATTGAATTATAAAATTGGGAAAAAATATAAAATTAATATAATTGTACGAGGTTATTGCAAAATGCATTTTATAAATTAAATGTTTTGCAATAAGTTATTATTAACAACAATGTTCGTGGCAATGGTGAATGACAATTACCATGAAATAAATAACAAAGGATTTTGACGATGATGTACACCCCCGCTGTCGTTCCAAGATTTTAGAAAAGCCCATAATTACAACAACCTATAACCCTCCCCAAAAGTTTTTTACCCGAAATAGAAAGGAAATTTCTTCAGGAATTTTCGAAATGCTACAAAATCATTCCAATTTCCACATCGAGCGAACTTAGATCGAAGACAACTATCAACTCTCTAATCTTGCTAATTCTATTCTCAACAAGGAGATTCGAACAAGTAACGGTGAGTGTTCATTTCTTAAACTTAATATTAATTAGGTCCTACATTTAGGTCTATCTAATTGCCATTACCAATTAACAATTACTAAGTTGTTTATTAAGAGTCGAGGAATTGTGTTGCAAGACAGTGTTTCCAGTGCCAGCTGCAACATGGGGGACAACTTACACCCGATCATCGTGAGCAAGAACGTCAAGAATGAGAGAGAAGCCTTTATCCATGGAGAGCCAACAACACAAGAGGAGAAGACTGAGGTAATGCGTTGCCCAAAATTATTATATTTTTCTGTGTTAAGAAATATCAACATAAATTGTGCACAATACTCTATACTTTTATACTTTCGAGTTGATTTTTTTCCGATTTAAACTAATCTAATCCGTAGATAGCAGAGGGCCTCAGAATAGGAAAGGTCTACAGGATGGTTTGGTACGTACCAACGGCCTATGTTGAGCACAGGAAGGTCTACGGCTTGCTCAAAGTCGACTGGCACGCCAGAGACAGTAGAGAAATCTGGAACAAGAACATCACTTCCTATTACATGATGGCCCAAGGCGTTACTTACGGGTACTGCAAGTTCAACCCGACTGCTTGGCGTGGATTACTGGACTTCGACTACATTTACAAAATTGAACCTTTTCCAAGGAGGGATTTCGACAAGATCAGGTAGCAGAACTGTAGTGATTAAATTTAACTTTAAATTTCCAATGTAATTTCTAGTACAATAGTTAACACTTTTACATAATTCCTGCAGTGTGAAAAGCCAACCTCTGTATGATTGCTACAGGTCTCTCTACGACATCGAGGACGTCATCAACGGACCAGCAATAGGTGCTGTTCGCCTCCAAGAGGACAAAGGACACGACACTTGTAAATATAACTTTCTGTTTATTTGTCAAGTAAATTGTAGTAGCGTTTAGGGGGTAACAATTTCATCTTACTTTTAGAAACAATCATTTCGTTTTTGTTCACATGTCCTTAATTATGAATTGTGATTTTTTTTAAAGATGACGACACGACGGAGGACGAGGTCAGTCTCGAGGCCTGTCGAGAAGGACCAAAGCAACAGGAGGAAGAAGAAGATCCGGAGAGGAAATTGCTTGCAAAAGTAGGAACAAGCCTGTGCTCTGCCCAGCGAAATGAACTCTGCCACTATCACATTCTCGACCGGAGAGGTAGACGTGAGGTAAAAGCAAAACTTTCAAATGATTTTTGATTAAACCATTGTTGTCAACTTTTTTCCTTTAATTATCTACTTAATGTAATGTTGGTTGTAATATAAAGTTGTGCTTAATTGTTCAATGTTCTATTACAGGCTTTCACTGACACAAAAGTTGGCCGAGAGTATTGTGTGATTGCAAAACGTCCACACGCCTGTGGCACCCACTTCACAGCTTATGCATACTTGAGGCAAAAGCTTGTGATCGACAGAGACGAGCACAACGGGAACGTCGCAACCTACCTCTACGTGTTTGGCGGACAGATCGTGTTCCCCCCCAGCGATGTTCGCAAGACGGACTTCGTGGTGACGTCCTCAGACATCCTGCACATCAGGAACGCAACAAAGTACGAATACAACAGTGTCTGTGAATCTATCGTCGCGATGAACAAGGAACTACTCGTCAATACAAGGAAATCGACCAAAGAAGAAGTTGTCAAGGACAGTCCTGAAGCGAAAGGTAAATTGTTTTAAAACTACTTACATTTGTAAGTAAAAATTTATTGTCATGTTACCACATATCTTAATTGTACAGCTTATGTTATACACACGTGTAAACATATTACAGGGTCAAACGAGGACGTTGAAGGAGTCGAGACTACGTACTCTCATGACGGGGAGACAACGGACTCCAACGATTCGGAGGCTGAAGGACTGAACTCCAGTCTCGACCGATACCTCGATGCTGAATCGAGTCTCCGCCGATACATCGATGAGGACTCAAGTCTCGGCCGATACATCGATGCTGCCGTTGATGCGGAACTCGACGAACTGATTGTCCTCAATGAAATTGAGAAACTTAGATGGAATCCAATTTCCCAAAAATGGGAATAAGCTGATGCTGGCTGGCACTGGACGTACTGGATTACCTAACATGGCAATCTCGATATATAGATCAATCCTAGTGCAAGAATTTTCATATGTTTTATGCTGAAATGTAATAACCTTTGTAAATATGAACTTTAATGTTGCAGACTACATTATCTGTAAACCGCGACTCAAACGGCACAAATGGCAAATTTTTTCGTCAGATACAACTTCACGGCTTCAGGTGAGTGTCATAATAATCTTAAGATGTCTGCATTTAAAATTGGATTCAACGCACCTCTCTTTTCATATGTAAATATGTGTATTGTAAGTAAATACTTGTAAATTTATTGCAGAGCTGCAAAGGATTGATGATGCCGTTGAAAGACACCACGACATCGTTGCCCAAGCTGAAGCCGTCGTGGGCAGGATCAAAATGAGACTCTACACCGAAGAAGAACGACATGAGAACAGCAAGGAAGCTTTCAAGTGAGTTATTAATGAATTTGTGTAAACTTTAGCGTACCAAGAGGTACGACTTATGGATTGGAGTGGGCCGCACTTGCTAAGCTAGGCCGTTTCAAATCAACAATTGTCCGAAGTCATGCCTCTTTGTACGTTAAAGTTTTCTATTAAGTACACTAAAAATGGTAGCCTTACTCTATTTTTTCTAACGGCAAAAGTGTTTGAAAAGGTAGCAACATTCATGTTTCAAGGTAATTAATGAATTTTACAAACGGAACATGATATTAACTGTTATGATTTCATTGATTAATTGTGTACGTTTTTTCCAGGACAAAGATGGCCAGTGATAACTTCTGGAAAGGCAACAACGAAGAGTACCTACGAAGGGTCAGCTGTCTCAAGAAAGCTGTGGAGAAGGAAGAAGAGCATCAATTCAAAATCGCGAAAATCCAGAGGAGGTTAGATGAAGCTAAGGCGACACTTGCAACCAAGAAGGACGCCGAAAGTCGCGCAATCTCCAGACAAACGAAGGCCAAGGCCGGCTACCTTTAAGTAACCTAATGTTCGGAACCTAATGTTCGGAAATGACAATGTGTACAATACGTTTTTTAATTTGTAAACTTAGTTGAAACTTAGTTAATGAGGACCAATGTTCAGCCTTATTTTTATGAAAAGGTAAATCAAAGTAGTAGGAGCAGACTAACATGTTTGTGCAATTACAACATATCTTCTCACTTTTTGTTACGTATGTAACCGCTGCTATTTTAAAGTGTAAATTCAAATGCCATTAGGAAGCATTTTATTACACTAAAGATTACTTTTCTATTGTTGGCGAGTATTAAAATAATTTACGTGTATCTATTTTTGAAAAAATTATTATGTGCAATCAAAATAATTGTCCCACTACTGTTATGAATCAATAAAAATTTATAACGGATAATTTGTCTTATCTACATGGGAGAGGTATACATTGCAATTCAAGCGCTATGTTAGGTTATCGAAACTGTATTAGTGTCGGTCATAGAAAATATGTTGTGTAACAGATTGGTAGAATGTTTTGGCACGATATTTTGTTTGTAAAGAAAGTCACGAGGTTCTTCTTCAATACATGCATCGACAGCATGCACGACTAGCTTGCTTAACAAAAAAACTTGTACTTCAAAGGTTTAAATTTGCAAAGGCAAAACTCGAAATTTGCAAAATTTAAGCAGGTCAACGTTTTGCTTCGATAATAATCAAACACGTAGCGTATAAATTCCTTTGTTTGCAAAAATCTCGCGGCAAAAACGTGGTATAAATAGTTGTGCGGGTTATTTTCTTTTGTCATTCTGCTACATTGAATAGAAAAAGATGGATCGTCTGCCTCATTTGAATCAGCGTCTGACGTAAGAAAATTACTACCATTACTACCTGTATTAAATTAGACAGGAATACGTACCTTTTTCTTACTCAAATAATATTGATTGTGACACTTGTGAATTCTTATTTATTATTTAAAGGGAACTAAAGGCAGAGCTCCAAGAAACCGGAACAGAACACCGTAGAATGGCGATATTGGTAGAAATTAGAGATCTACTGCAGGTTTGTATATCATCAACACAATTAACGTTTATTACATTAAAAGCAGTATAATAAGATACGATAATTACCTTCCTATATCTACACTATAAGTTATAATTTATGTTGAATAAATGTAACACAGGAAATCAGGGACATACGTGCAGCTGATGTTCAAAGGGTTCAGAGGGAAAACGCCAACATGGCTAAAGCCCTGGAGACCCTGTACAGGAGATATGGCCCCCCCGAGCAGTAAGAAAATTAATAATTACGTTATTACATGAAACGTCAATATATTATGGAAAGAACAAATGTTACTTAATGACGCAATTAACTTAATATCGACACACGAAATAATTACACAGATAGATTTATCTTTCATGTCCCAAATTTTATTATGCATTCTTAGTGTGATCACTATTAAGTAACACAATATGTATATGCTACTCGGGGTTCAATATGTCGTGGCAAGCCACAAGACAGTTAATATACTGTCTGCCACCATCATCCGGGTAAATCTCTTGAATTTGACGAAGCACCGTTGCAAATTCCGGATCATTAATAATTTCAGATAAACGATTTTTCTTCAATTCTTCCTTCATGAGTTTGACCTTCTTTTCCGCCTTCAAGCAGTACCCTGGGCTCAAGTACAATGAAGAATAGGATGTTTCCCTCCTGGGTAACGCCTCAACATTGAGAAGCGCCTCTCTCGGTCCTGCAAATGCCACTTCGTCCACTTCGTCTCCTTCGACATCAGAGTTCTCTGGCGTCTCAACTTGTGACAACACATCCTTTAATTCTAACTCCATTTTCGTAACTGTAATGTCAATCTCCGTAATCTCAAGATCAATTTTATCCAGCTCCATGTGTTCCATTGTTAATTTGCAATAAAGAGTCAAATGATTTGTAAAAACTTCCAGATTTGTTTAGTTGAGTACAAATGAGATTAAATAACGATGCAACTGGGGATCAATGGAGAACAGGTCACCACGGCTCGATCTGTGTACTATAGCTGCATGGATTTATACATGCACACGAGAGCAAAATGTCATGCAATTTTTTTTGCAAATTTAGTACAAACCTGCATGTTTTTGGGATGTCGTGTAGATGAGGCCTTAGCATCATACAGGGCGCATGCACCCTCCCCCCCCCCTCCCCTGCACGTGATAGATAAACGTTATTATCGAAGCAAAACGTTGAACTGCTTAAACTTTGCAAATTTCAAGATTTGCCTTTGCAAATGTAAACCTTTGAAGTAAAAGTTCCAATGTCATAAGAAATACCTTAAGAAATAAGACTGTAGAGTAGGTTATTGACATTAATTATTATGTATATTTTGCATGAAAGGAAGGACACAAATTTAAGTACAATTTGTCACAAAATTACACAGCACATAGTTCAGAAGAGATCGAGGTAAAGGTTTGTACTTTTCGAAAATATACATGTTAAGTTACAGTTGTATTGAACTATCTAAAGAATGATACAAAGAAGCTTACGTCAATAACACAAATTGAATTTAAGGCACATTCTGAACAATTACGATAACGATGATAGGCGAACAAAGACGACATAACCGGATCTGTAGTTTGCTATGTTAAGCAGTTACTAACAGAAATGTTGACTGGAGAAATATCGTTGGTTGCCTGAAAAGAAATTAAATTAAATTTGACAAAAAGGAATCAACGTTAGTGATACTAATACTAACAAAAGACTAATGTTCATGAACATTTGTAAAGTAGAAAAGGATATTTAAAATAGCCTCCATTATGCAAAAAATAAAGAATTTAAAATACCTTTGTGCCAGAGATAATTAGTGTTGAAGATGAGTTACGCGACGATGAGGTCTTGGCATAAAAACGTTCCGGCCATGGTACAGAACCTGATGCAGAACAGAAACAAAATATTTTTAATTTATTTAATTTCGGCAATTACGACATGTTCAATGTAACAGTACTAAGCAAAGACTACTAAAAATGATGAAAAGACGTCAAATGAAAGAAATAATTTAAGAATACCCTTAGGATATAATGTGAACGTGAACGACATGTTTGAAGTACGTTGCCTGCAATGAAGAAGGAGTGAATACTGATTATAAAAAGCACCTTTTTAACCAGTAAACTAATTAAGATGCCCCCTAATTAAAACATTACGGATTTATCACGACAAACTTAAAGGGGTCCCAAAGGACTGAATGTTCTGTTACCTGCTTCAATAAATTAAGAGCAAGATCAATCCCTCGAAGAAGCAAACTGTGAAGCTGCAACTCAACTCAACAGTCATGTCACCTTCGACTACATCTTGAAGTATGTGTACCACGGCGAGGTCGTCATCGACGAAGCCAACTTTAAGGACTTCATGGCCGCTTTTCTCGCCTGTACAGAACAAGAAACAAAATGTTTTTAATTCATTGTGGCAATAACGACATGTTAACTGTAACAGTACTGAGCAAAGACTTCTAAAAAGTGATGAAAAGACGTCAAATAAAAGAAATAATGTAAGAACAATGAATAAACCATACCCTAAGGATATAATAGCACAGTAATGAAAGACACGTTTATTGCAGATTTGAAGTACGTGTTGCCTGCAATGAAGGAGGAGTGAATACAGATTATAGAATTGGATAATCGTTGGTAATTTAAAGGCAAGAAAGAAAATTAAGAAAAAACTGTAATTTGCGCACATAGGAAACGTATCTTAAATTTGTCAAATAGCTGTACTGATAGCGAGAAAGATGATGTGCAAATTAATTTAAATATACCTGTCGGAAAAAATTGTCTACTCTTGAGGATGCGGTCCGGGGGGAAGAGGTGGCTGCGGCGGGCAATATTGACTGTTCCGGCGACGAAGTGCGCCCAAATGTTGAACGAGGACATGGTAACGCTTCATTTCCAATTCGTATAGGAAATCGAGCACAACTTGGGAAGTGTAGACAAACCTCACAACAGCGGGATCGTAGGGACGAGCTCCTTCAGGATTATTCTTGAGTGAATCAAAAGCAGATTGAAGTTCAAGTAGGTACGTGTATCGGTCAGTGAGAACGTCGGTAGCGTTCAACTTCTGAACACAGGACGTGAACTGAGTTGCAAAGATTGTAACATATCTGGGCACTTCAGACATGTTGGCTGTTACCGACGTGCTCAAAAAGTAAATAATGAAAGCATGATGCAATATTTGAGAAAATAAACAAAAAAGAAAAGCATGCAAAGACTTCGAGAAATGCATTATCTTATACACAGATATCTAAGCATTGATCACTTCAAATTGTAGGGCTCTTACAAAATATGAATATGACATCAAAATAAAACCGAAAATGCTCACCATTTATGTATGCGCAAAATTAATCTATTGTTGAGGTGGTTGCGGAGGCAGGTAAGTGTTGTTCTTGCGACGGAGTTGACCAACATGCTGAACGAAGCTGTAGTGCCGCCTCATTTCCAATTCAAAGATGGCGTCCAACAAACTTCTACATGACTGAACAAAGCTTAGAAAAGAGGAGTGACGAGCTCCTTCTGGATCAGTCTGGAGTAGTTCAAAGTCATACTGAAGTTGCAGGAGGTGCCTGAATCGGTCTGTGGCAACGTTGGTCCTGTTCAAATGATTAAGGCAACTTGTGATCTGATGTACAAATTTACTGACATAACTTGGCACTTCAGCCGACATTTTCACGCCATGCTGTAAAAAAGTCACAACTGTAATGATACAATTGTGGAAAATAAACAAACATAAAAAAACAAAGGATTCTAAACGTTCATGCATTATCAGACACCGATATGTAAACATACAATAAAAATCAAAATTGAGGCTTAATTCAACATGACTTAATTACAAGATCGATATGAAATGCTAAATAGAACTATATCTTTTTAAAATAACGGAAAAGTGCTTACCATGAAGTAATTTACTGTTAATTAGTCGTGAATAAATGTGAGGAACACAGATGGGATAATGCATCGAAGAAATAACAAACAGACATATCAGAATGTTACAGAACTTTAAACTTATTGAGAAATGTTGCAAATGTGCAGCAACCTTTTGATACGTAGAACAGACATATCAGAATGTTCCAGAACTTTAAAGTTATTGAGACATGTTGCAAATGTCCTGCAACCTTTTGATACGTAGAGAAGTGGCAATACTTTTGAATCGATTGGATAAATCTGCCCTCTTTGATGGCCAAACAAAACTTGCAAAACTCTCACATAGTTCAATCTGCTCATTGATAACTTCATCATTGTCCGGAAGCGGGAGTTTCTCGAGTTTGCTGATGTTACTTTGCACGAGATAATTAAGTAATAACAGATCATGTTCACTTTTCGATAGTCTTTGATCACTTAATTTCTTATAGCAAAAGTTGAGTCGGCCAAAGATTTCCTGACGACGATCCTCATTGTCTTCTCTGCTTGAAGCAATATTGAAATTGATGAAATACTCATCGTCTTCTCGACTTGAAGACATATTGAAATTGAAGAAAGAATTAATGTCAACGAATGAAATTGCTAGCAAAACTAGCGAGTGGCAGCAGCTAGCTCTTGACGCCTGACACGATAACGATGTCTGCGAAGGAATCCGGACACGCGCTTCAGAGAACTACGAACGTGCTCAACGTCGGCAATGAGCTTTTCCTGGTACAGCAGGCAAATCTCCTCCTGAATTGCTACAACGAGGTCGTTGTCCGAGACGGGCAACCTCATCAGCCTCACAACGTATTCCTCCAGAGTGGTCATCAAGGTGGTCCGCTCGTCGTCGCTGTAGTTACGTTCCGGGTCACTGAGACGGTCCAAGAAGAACCTGAAGTAAAGAAAATTTAAATTAAAACATGATTGTTTACTCATTGCATGAAGAATAAACTCTATTTTTTAAATATAAGAAAATTATATTAAACACATGAACGTATACATACTTAATGCGCTCAAAGAAGTGGTCTCGTTCAACTTCGATTTCTTCAACGGTTTGCACACGTGGAAAAACACGAGATGTTCCGGCCATTTTCTTTTTTTCTGAACTACTTTGCTGTCCGGACTTTCTATGTTTACATTGAAACGAGAAGGAAAAGGAAACACAACAAACGAAATGACTATTAAGACATCTATGCAAAGATTTTCAAATCCACCGATTTCAAGGAAATAATGTAGAATTAACCCATTTATTAGTTATATGGATTGGCCAGCGACAACCCCTTGGTATCCTACAGCCGGGGTTAGTAGTATCAAGTTGGCGAACAACAATTGATTAATTTTCTGGGTTGGTCGTCGACAACCCGTTTTTGGCCAACAGTCGGCAACGACAACCAGGTTCTTGGCA
>JAIXOW010000242.1 GCA_027486615.1 Oxalobacteraceae bacterium
GCGAAACATAACTTTGACCTTGTTAAAAAACATAAACACATTTTTGGTGAAGAATTTTATTATGCCATTGATTTGATTTTATAAAATAGCTAACCTATCAACCTATCAACCTATCAACCTATGGTCAACCTATCTAACAGAAACTTATTACCAATTTAAATCTGGCAATAATAACAAGTTTTAGTTTTCCCCTTTACATGTTGCGAGGATGACTTCGAGGTCATGCTTGACTCTGAGATTACTTCTTATCATCTTTTCGACGTTTTCCAGCTTCTTGTGCTGGGATTCCCCTTCTCGGGTTTTGTCGCCTTTGGCGAGGCCGTCAAGAAGGACTCCTCTGATCCTGTTGTACTCGATGTCGTTGCTGTTTGCCTTTTGGAGATCCTCCTTAAATCTATTAATTTCGTCGCGATTCATTTTTTCTTAATCTGAGAAGAGAATTTCATTTTTACGAAATTGTATGGTGCACTGTTAAACTATTGCACGGGTCTGCTCCCTTTTATTTGCAGGGTTGTAGTATTAAGGAACCGGCTTTCTTTTTTGCATGCTTCTAGCATTAAAACATGCGATGTTGTAAATTTAAAACTAAAACTATATCTCAAAAGACAAACTTACAAAAAATGTAAAACACTAAAATGCTTTATTATCACAAAATGTTATAACAAAAACAACTGTACAACTTACCAATCTTCGATTGAGATGAAACAAAACTAACAAAACATATTACCTTAAGGGATATTTATACGCAATCGCACAAGCAACAAATTCGCATTTACCTTGGCCTAGCCCATTTTCAGGTTTGCCGTGCAATCTTTCCCACGCATCTTTCCTTTCTCATCGCGCCTTTTAGGGCACGTATAAATAATCTCAAAACATTTTCGAAAAATTACTTCGAATAATAAATTTTAGATTATTAACTTATTCAAAATGACAGTCATTTCATTTTTACTTTATTCATTCATTCATCATTAAAATAATATTAAATATAATAATACATTTTATTACAATAATGTCATGTATATTAAAAAGATTATTAACATAACGTTTACGATCACGTCACTACAAATGTTCAAAGATAATTTTATTCCTTATTTTATTTCTTCTTATACATTTCATTTCCTAAAAAATACATTTTATTATAATTCTATATAAATGTACATTTATATCCTTTAAGCCTTAGAGAAGTAAAACCGATTTTGAAATTTTTATTCTATGGATAGTTTCATACTTTCGCCAAATCATTCTCGATTTTTGCTTTTTCCACTTTTTGTTATAGAATTGCAACAGTTTCTTTTACTTTCGAAATGATTTCTTCAACATGTTCAATTTTCTAGACAACACTTTTTACGGCTCACTCGGTCTCAATCCCAGTGGTCCAACCATGGCTTCTAAGGGCGCCACAATGTCCTCAAACTCTTGTTCTGTCACTGTGGATCGCAGTGATTCGATCAAGATGATTGTCTTGGCTCGTCGTAAATCCTGTAGCCTTCGAACTTGATTTAATTTCAACATGCTTCTCTCTAATATATCAAGAGCTTTTTGTATATTACCCTGTCTCTCTGCTTCGTCTTGAAGTATATTTAATTCTGAGATTTTTCTCTCCAATCTCTCGATCCTTGTGTTGATTAAGTTAAGTTCTTCCATCTCTTTTAATAATTGTGAATTCTTAAAAACTCTCAAAAAATGCTGGATTTAACACACGCTGCAGTTGGCAAAATCAAGTATTTCGTTCTGTGGGAAAGAAGGATTTTCTTGAGCAAAATAGGAGCGCGCAAATTTTCACCGAAAAATTAACACCTAATATAACAATTTATTAAAGGAGGCCAAAAAATCTCACAAACATATTAATTATTAATTTCTTGTTCTTGGTATCAAAGGATCTCTTTCGTTTTCAAATTCTCGTAAATATTACATCGTATTCAATTCAAGGTAAAGACTCTACATTGTAGTTTTTGCGAAATGCTACGCAATTCATTCCTTTGTTCAAGAGTTCAAATGAAGTCGTTGACGCAGTCACCATGCATCTCCCGAATTCCTTTAACTTTTTGCAAACCGAAAAATCTTGATGAGTACCATGCACGACACGACTTGCTTTAAATCAAACATTTTGGCAAAACGAAAAATCTTAACGTGTAAACTTAGATTTCCAATTATCTCAAAGAACTTTTAGTTAGGGTTGCAAGGGGTGCATGACAACTGCATGCGCATCAAGTTTTTGAGCATTTGTTCTTAATCGATTAAATTGTTTTTTGTGTGAAAACTATTTGAAAATGACTTTTCGTAGAAAACTGCCCAAAAGATCTCCAGTAAGTATGTTTTAATTATGATTATGTTTTTAATACACCTCATAAACGTTACAAATATTGTTTGCTTTTATACTTTTAATGAAATTCATTTTACAGTTCTATCCAATCGTCTCTAGCATTGAACGATTAGATAATGAGGCAAGACGTTTGCAAATGGAATTACTCGACGTTGTGAATGACATCGAAACACCTTTAACGAGCGAGGACGAAGATCCAGATGCTCCCATTGCGAATCCTCCTAGAACACCTCACATTGCTCAAATTCTGTTAAACATGCTTGCCGCCGTCTCTATTCTGAGTAGAGATACTGCTTTTAGTGAACTTTACAATGATCAAAACTACTTATACAAGGTGTCAAAAAAAATGAAAAAGATGAAGAAAAACGCAAAAATGGTCGACTTTGAATCCGTCTATAGGGACGAATGTTTTTGGCATCACCTCGCTCGGATCCAACGCACGTACCCTGATGACGGAGGTAGGTCCTTCCTTAACCACTTGGTGGCTCTGGAGGGCCACCTGACGACAGAGTACGATTCGGACTCGCTTTACGAGGATGAATCTGAACCGGAAGAGCCAACAAAAAAACTTAAATTTGAAAAAGACGATGACGATAATCAGGGTGGGCAAATGATTTCTGTTTAATTAAATAAATATGAGCTTCAATACTTGCGAAAAGAAAGTGCGGATGATAAATGATGAAATTAAGAAACATTTCATTTCTTAAATCCTACTTCAATCTCAATTTCCAGAGCAACTTTAAACTGTCTTAGGTTTTGTTAAGTATAAGTTGGTTAAACATTTTTTAATTTTGTTTTGTTAATTCTTTAATATTAATGAATAAAAGACATATCAGAAAAATGTTTTTGAAAAAACATTACAAATTAAAGACCAACTTGCATCGTAAATTTCTTAATAAAAAAGTTGATTCACAACTTCAAAACAAAAACATCATTTACTTCGGAGTAAAGTTTCCAGATTAAGAGAACGTAATTTCCGTTTAAAATTAAATCAATTGTACAACAAAACACGTAATACAAAAAACTAAATTTGTAAAGAGAAATTTCTTAAATAAAGAATTAAAATTATTTTTTGGAATGTATAAACATTTAGTTTCTCTTACTTTGTAAATGTAGCGGTAAATGTTAATTAACATTCTTTTATTCTTTTTATGTAACATACATTTATAATTTTCTAACATTCTTTTATTCTTTTTATGTAACATACATTAATAATTTTCTAACATCAAAAAACTTAAACATAGTTTATGAAAAACATTTCAAATTACAGACCAAATTGATTCAAAGATTTCTTAATAAAAAAGTTGATTCACATAGTCATGAGTAAAAAGCACCATTTACTTCCGGTAAAGTATTTTTCTAAGACTGAATAATCCTGCTACAATTAATACAAATTTTACAAATAATTTGTTCTTAAAGCAAACAACAATTACTATGAATTTTACAAATAAGTTCTGCTTAAATTTAAGCAAACAACAATTATTATGAATTTTACAAATAACATCATTTCCTTTTAGTCTTCTTGAGACCTCCAAAAAATCATTTACAATTTGTAAATATTTTAGTGTTTCTTTCTTTCGTTGACAATAATAGTTGGTATTGGCCTCTCTTAAATAAGTCCTTTTTAGAGGAAATATTTTAATCTACAAATTTTGTTAATTTCCATAATTTTATAAATCTATTTTGAATACTTAAATCAATAAAAACATTTACAAAAAGATCTTATTGCAAAGCTGTTTGTTTTTTTGCTCAGCTTCGATAAAATAAATTAGATTTCATAATGAAATGCTGATTTATAATTTTTAAAGTTTAGTTTAAAACTAAAATATTAAACAGTCTACTTATAGAGCGTTTTCTAAAAAATATTGCAACATCAAAAGGTAGTTGTTGTTATTTTTAATTTCACTGAAAATTCAAAATAATATTTTCGAAAAATTATTCTTGGAACCATTTTCAATGCTATGGATTTTCTTAACAATAATATAATATATGGCGTTAAACTCTTTTATTGAGGAGATAAAAAACGGTGCTCAGAGGACTGCAGACACAAACTTGAAGTGTGATAGCAAATGCAAAATTTGCATAAATGGGAGATGCTTTTGCTAAAATTGTTCGACACAATTGGTTCATCAATTAACAACGGTAAATTAAAGTGTCACTTTTTAAATGCAATAATTGATCCTTTTTCAATAATAAACCTAATTGGCGCTGGTCAAAAATATTGGAAACATTCTAATAGTATACTGGCCAAAGAAATGTCAAATAAAATTTCACATGGGTTAAATTGATTTGATTCGAACATATTCAATCGCTGACCTTACAAAAAAGAGTGTGCGCTATTTGTAGATTTTGAATTGTCAGACGTTTCTCAAATTTTGTCTTGAACAAACACGACATCATCGCTAATGCTAACTCTAAATCTCATCAGCTCGAAGTAAGTTTTCCTTATAGCATTGATATTCGTGTCCAAAATAAAAAAAATATTTTCTATAAAAATTCAAAAACCATTTTGCATTTTTAAAACGATTGATTGATCGATAGATTGGTGAAACTTGCAAAAAAGACGAGGACAAACAATACATCATGGCCACCGCAGTCTACAGCGACAGCAGCGACTCTGAATCTCATCGTATCGAAGTAAGTTATTGTTATAGCATTGTTATTCGTGTCTAAAATAAAAAAAAGTTTTCTATAAAAATTCAAAAACCATTTTGCATTTTTAAAACGTCTGCTAACACTATTTAGATTGGTGAAACTTGCAAAAAAGATGAGGAATACCAATACATCATGGCCACCGCAGTCTATAGCGACAGCAGCGATTCTGAATCTCATCGTATCGAAGTAAGTTATTGTTATAGCATTGTTATTCATGTCTAAAATAAAAAAATGCTTTCTATTTATATCGATAAACAAATTTTATAACGTCTGCTTTCACTTGTTAGATAGACCAAACTTGCAAGAGAGATGATTTTCAAGAAATTTTAAAGCGAAATACACTTTTGGAGATGACATTTCCGGACGGAAATCTAAGATCGGACGGAAGTTTTCACCTCAAGCGGAACGTTACGCACGTGCTCAAATTTTCTGAACCCCTGTCTGGACAATACGAACTTGTCGTCATCAGGAAACACTACCCGTACGTTCCGATGACCGTCTGTCCTTTTTACCTGCCCACAATGAGAAATACCGTATTCGAGGAAATTGTTTTGACACACGACAACGTCAGGCATTACGGAATCTCGTTTACGGTTGAAGACTGCAATTCGCTCAACATTGTTTTTCAAGAATCAAGTTGCGTTTTGTCCCAAACCGACAGAGATCTCAAATTGCTCTTCGGAAGGGCAAAGTACATACAGCTGTTGCTTTTTTCTCATTCTCCAACCAACTTGTTGGCCAAGGTCGACCTCCAAGTGGTGGCGGAAATTAGGGCTGAAGATCATTACCAAAGGCAAAAACGAAAGTACGTCACCTTACCGAGCACTTCTGTTCTGCAACCACAAGAAGAAATTGAAAGAAAAAAAAAGTTTCTCGTTCACGAGATATGCACCCTGTATAAGATGAAGGGGAAAAATATGGACGTGAGTGACTTGACTTCGATGTTGGACATTTCAAAAAGTCTTATTGAAAAGTCAACCAAGAAATAAACAATTACTAAGTAACGTTACGTTCTTTTGTTTTTTCATTTCTTTATTACAATGTATTTAAAACATACATTCAAAGATAAATGTTTTATTCAAATTTTAATTTGTTTTTTAAATTTTTTTGAGAACATGGATCTACAAGACAACAAATTCAATAAAGATGCCCA
>JAIXOW010000142.1 GCA_027486615.1 Oxalobacteraceae bacterium
GAATGGATAGGTTGTTTTGGTTTGACTGAGCCGGATCATGGTTCAGATCCAGGCAGTATGGTCACACGTGCTAAGAAGGTCGATGGTGGTTATAGAAAAAAAAGTAAAAAAATGTGGATTACGAATAGTCCACTTGCTGATGTATTTGTGGTGTGGGCAAAAGATGATGCGGGTGCGATTCGTGGCTTCATCTTAGAAAAAGGATGGAAGGGTTTAACAGCACCTGCCATTCATGGCAAGGTAGGCTTACGTGCATCCACCACGGGTGAGATTGTGATGGATGCCGTGTTTGTCCCTGAAGAAAATGCTTTTCCTGTTGTGCGTGGATTAAAAGGGCCATTCACTTGTTTAAATTCTGCTCGCTATGGTATTGCTTGGGGTGCGATGGGTGCAGCAGAATTTTGTTGGCACACTGCTCGTCAATACACACTCGATAGAAAACAGTTTGGTAGACCACTGGCAGCAACGCAGTTAGTACAGAAAAAACTCGCGGATATGCAAACCGAAATTACATTAGCTTTGCAAGGTTGTTTGCGTTTAGGTCGTATGAAAGATGAAGGATCGGATTCCGTTGAAATCACTTCTATTATGAAGCGTAATTCTTGTGGCAAGGCGTTAGATATTGCTCGTGTTGCGCGCGATATGTTGGGCGGAAATGGTATTAGTGATGAATATGGTGTGATACGGCATGTAGTGAACTTAGAGGTGGTGAATACCTATGAAGGCACACATGATATTCATGCTCTGATTTTAGGTCGTGCGCAAACAGGACTGCAGGCTTTTTTCTAGTTACGTAATTGAGATGCTGTTAAAAGACAGGCGTGATGTTTTATGCCTATGCTTTTCAGGTATGACTTAGAAACGCCTGATGCGTGCTCAAGAAAATTCTGTCCTGCATGCGTTGACCTAAATCGGTATTCAGTAATCGATCTAAGACAGGTCCTTTAATTTCTGCAAACTGCAAGCTAATGTTTTTGGCTTGCAGATTTTTTTCAAGCTCGTCCAACATTGTGAGAGCAGTGCTATCGAGTTGATTCACTGCTGACATAATCAACAACACTGCGCGTGTATCACTTGACGCTGCGACTAAGCTTTCAATTTTATCTTCCAGTACTTGAGCATTGGCGAAGTACATACTTTCATCAATACGTAATGCAATCAAGCCATGCACTAATTCAACGTCATGGCGATCAATATTACGGAAATGCTCAGTGCCTGGAACGCGACCCACCACGGCCATATGTGGACGACTACTACGCCAGACCACCACCGCTAGTGACAGTACAACGCCAATCACTATGCCTTCTTCCACACCAAGAAAAATCACACCTAAAAATGTGAGTATCAGTGAAATAGCATCAGCACGATCATAGTGCCAAGATTGTTGCAAAGTTTTGAAATCAATTAAACCCAGCACAGCCACAATAATGGTTGCAGCAAGTACGGCATGCGGAAGGTAGTAAAACCAACTTGTTGCTACAGCGACGACCATTGCCATCAAGATAGCGGAGACTACACCGGCAGCAGGTGTGTTTGCACCTGCAGAAAAATTCACTACCGAGCGTGCAAAACCACCTGTGACGGGATAACCACCTGACAAAGCGCTAGCGATATTCGCTGCACCTATGCCGAGTAATTCTTTGTTAGGTGTGATGCGTTGATTTCGTTTGAGTGCTAATGATTGTGCAACAGAGACGCTTTCTACAAAACCGACTAATGAAATTAATAAAGCAGGTAACCAGAGTGCTTGTATGTCGTGCCATTGAATAGACGGTATGGCGAGTGAGGGTAGTCCCGCTGGCACGCTACCTACGATGGAGACTTGCGCTTGTTGATCTAGTTGACCTAAGTTGACAATGAGTGTAGCGACTATCACTGCCATCATAGGTGCAAGTTTTGCAGAGAGGTCGGAACTTTTCGCAGATAAACCAATGTGTTTTAAAACAGTGGCGAGATAGCTGCGTGCAAAAAATAAAAATAGTAAAGCACCGCATCCCAATAAAGTAGTGCTGATATTTAAAGTAGGTAAACCTACAATCAGACTATGTAGTGTAGTGATGATGCCGCCACGTGGTGTGTTAATGCCAAATATATATTTGAGTTGACCGATGGCGATCACCACTGCTGAGCCGGAGATAAAACCGCTAATCACTGGATGGCTTAAAAAATAAGCCAGAAAACCTAATCGCAATATACCAAAGACAAATAGCATCACTCCAGAAAGTAAGGCAAGTATCACTGCTAATGCTGCGTAATCCATGCTACCTGCAATCGCTAAAGGAGCGAGTGCAGTGGCTGTCATGAGAGAAGCAACTGCAACAGGACCGACTGCTAACGTCATGCTGCTACCAAATATGGCGTAAGCAAAAATAGGTAGCAAGCTGGCATATAAACCAGCTTGTGGTGGTAGTCCTGCCAACATGGCATAGGCTAGGCTTTGCGGTATCAGCATCACAGTCACAATCGCGCCTGCAATCACATCACCCGCTAACCATGTGGACTGGTATTGTTTTAACCAGTCCGGTAGCAGTTTTTTAAGCATCATCAAACCATTTAACTTTTAGAAGGACGAGCTAACCATTCACGACCTTTGAGCATGGCATTCCAATACAACCAAGGTAGGATATTTTTTTTCAGTATCCATGCTGCGATACGGGGCACGGTAGGATCGAGTGGGAAAGTAGGAAGCAGTTTTCCACCGAAACCAAATTCCGCTAATACGATGCGACCTTTTTCTACAGTCAGAGGGCATGAACCATATCCATCGTAACGTGTAGGTAAAGATTTCCCTGAACGTAGTGCGAGTAAATTTTCAGCAACGACAACGATTTGTTTACGCGCTGCTGCAGCAGTTTTTGCGTTCGGTGAAGAGCAAGCATCACCTAAGCTAAAAATATTTGGATAACGTACATGCTGCAAGGTGGTCTGATCTACGTCTACCCAACCATCTGCATTAGCTAATGGACTTTGTTTAATAAAATCGGGAGCGCTTTGCGGTGGTACCACATGTAACATATCAAAATGTTTTTCTACACGTTGCACATTACCATCAGCATCTTTTACGTTAAACCACGCTTTTTTAGCAGGACCATCGACAGCAACTAATTGTGAGTTGAATTGCAAATCAACTTTATAACGCTTCACATATTCCATTAGCGGTGGCACAAAATCAGCTACACCAAATAACACTGCACCTGCATTATCGAATTCAACTTGTATATTTTTTAGTCGTCCTTGTTGTTCCCACTCTGAGCAAGATAAGTACACCGCTTTTTGTGGTGCACCTGCACATTTGATTGGCATAGGCGGTTGGGTGAAGATGGCTTTACCTGATTGTAATGATTGCACCAGTGACCATGTGTAAGGTGCGAGATCATAACGATAGTTAGAAGTCACACCATTTTTACCTAGTGTTTGCTCAAGTCCTTCAATCGCTTTCCAATTTAATTGCAAGCCAGGTGCAACGATTAAATATTGATAGCTAATAGGATTGCCAGAATCTAAATGTACTTGTTTGTTTTCTGGATCAAATGCGGTAGCTCCAGCGCGTATCCATGTCACACCTTGTGGCATGACATCGGCCATATCGCGTTCTGTATCACGGGCATTAAATTCACCCGCACCGACTAAAGTCCAAGCAGGCTGGTAATAGTGTTTATCTTTAGGCTCAACAATACTGATTTGTAAATTAGGTTGGCGTTTGAGCAAACTCGCTGCTAGTCCAATGCCTGCGCTGCCACCACCAATGATGACGATGTCTTGCTGTGCATTCCAGTTACAAGCAGGCGCAGATTTCGCACTGGTAGAAATTGATTGTGAACTTAAGGCACTTGCCATTTGAAATAAATTTGTAGAGCGAGCACCACTGCGGCAAAAAGCGAGGATAGGGCCAGGTTGACTCTGCAGTAGGGCGGCAAATTCTGCCGTTTGTGCTTCTGTAATTTGACCACTGATAACAGGCAGGTAGCTGTAATGCAAACCCGCGGCTTGTGCGGCTTTTTCCATTTGCGTACTAGTAGGTTGTGATGCACCACCTTCGCCATCGGGTCGATTATTAATAACGGATTTAAAACCTTGCTCTGCAATTTCCTGCATCTCCTCAGGGGTAATTTGCGGTGCGGTGCCGAAATTGGGGTTATGGCGTGTGATGGAAACTGGCATAGCTGCTCCTGATTCTGGAATTTTTAAAAAAGCTTGGGTTAACTATTCTTCACCCTACTTTAGTGCACTTCACCTGTTAGTTGGGTGAGATTATTTAATTAAGTTGAAAACATTATATTTACAAATAAACTGTAAATCAATATAATGTGTACAGATTAATTAAACGGAGTCTTGCAATGTCGATATCCACCACCCCTCAGGTACAAGGTATTTTTGATCCTGCGACTTGGACTGTCACCTATGTGGTTTACGAAAAAGTTGGCAGCGCCTGCGCAATTATTGACTCTGTACTCGACTACGACCATAAGTCAGGTCGTACGCACACGACCTCTGCGGACAAAGTGATTGCCTTTGTTAAAGAAAAAAATCTCAAGGTGGAATGGATACTGGAAACCCATGCGCATGCCGACCACGTCACTGCTGCACCGTATTTAAAGGAAAAGCTGGGTGGTGTGACTGCAATTGGCGATCACATACAGCAAGTACAAAAAGTTTTTCAGGGTGTGTTTAATCTCGAATCTAGTTTTAAAACAGATGGATCACAATTTGGTCATCTCTTAAAAGAAGATGAAGAATTTAAAATCGGAAAGCTGACTGGTAAAACATTGTTTGTGCCAGGCCACACACCCGCCTGCGTAGCCTATCAAATTGGTGATGCAGTATTTGTTGGTGACACCATGTTTATGCCGGATGTAGGTACTGCGCGTTGTGATTTTCCTGGCGGTGATGCAAAAGTCTTATATCAATCAGTACGTAAGCTTTTAAGTCTGCCTAATGAAACACGTTTATTTATGTGTCATGACTATCCACCCACTGACAGAGCGATTTGTTTTGAAACTACGGTTGCTGAACAACGTGAAAAAAATATTCATGTGCATGATGGTGTGAGTGAAGCAGAGTTTGTCGCTATGCGTAGTAAGCGTGATGCTACCTTAGAAATGCCGGTGTTAATTTTACCGTCAGTGCAAGTGAATATACGTGCTGGTGAGATGCCGCCTGCAGAGGCGAATGGCGTAGCGTATTTGAAGATACCAATGAATTTACTGTAATTGCATGTGTCATAAAAAAAGCCTGTGTAGATCAAGCTACACAGGCTTTTTTGTTGCTGCTAATAGATTACAAACCGCCGTTTTGTTGTGCGACCATCATGTACAACATAGGGATGGAGAGCATGGTATTCACACGTGAAGTCAACATAGCTAAACGAGCAGCAGCAGCTTTTGCTTCTGGTTCAACAGTCACAATACCCAATGCTTTTTTCTGATTAGGCCAAATGATGAACCACACATTAAATGCCATTACGAGAGCAATCCACATGCCGATACCGATAGCATGGAAAGGTGAAGTTAACGTCAGTGCTTGTGCAAGATAACCATTTGCAGCAGCAACCAAGATACCTGTGATTACAGTCGCTAATGCAGCCCAACGGAACCAGAACAAAGCGGTTGGAGCAATGACTTTACCAATTGCCGGTTTTTGTTCATCCGGAATTTTTGGCATAGAAGGAATTTGTACGAAATTAAAGTACCACAGCAAACCTATCCACATAATGCCGCATACAACATGCAACCAACGCAATATGAATGCGCCCCATGCATGTCCCATTTCAGGGCTAGCACCTGTGATACCACCAACGATGAGCACCAATAAAATCAGCAATACAACGCCAGCAATAATGGTACGTCCAAGAGATTGCAAAATCGCAGCCATAAATCCTCCCGAAAAATTCTTATAAAGGTTGTTATTTATAAAGTGGACACTTGTATGTGAAATAAAATCACGGTGCCTTAACGATGCGAGAACCGCGCGAAGTATAGCTTAAATTGTAATCAAGAGTCGTGAATCTGATTACTGACTGAGCTGATATCAATTTCAGCACTACCTTCGGCTAGTCTCAGCGTGAAACGCTGAGGTGGTGTGATGTGTTGCGGATGGCGCAGAATATTTCCTGCGTGATCTTGCAAAATCGCATAACCACGTTCCAAAGTGCGTTGCGGTGCAAGCAAATTCAATTGACTCGCAAGCCCCATTAATTGCTGTCTTAGTTGGTTTGTGTGTGTGTTGTGCGCTGAAGATAGGCGACGACTTAGTTGACTTAAATCTGCCTTTTGTAAACGCGTATCCGGTAATTGGCTTTTCAATCGTTCTTGTAACTGCAGTAATGCATGACGGGATTGATTCAGCGGTGTGTGCAATGCGTAATGTAAGCGTGATTGAATTGCGCTTAAGCGTAATTGTTGATGTTTAATCGCTTGCGCAGGACTTTGCAGTCTATGTGCGTACCAGTCTAGCGTTTGTGTCAGTTTATCGAGTTGTCGTCTGAGTGCTGTAGTGAGTGCATCTGCATAATGAAACAACGCATCCACCCATTCTGCTCGTGGTGTGGCTGCGAGTTCAGCTGCTGCAGTTGGAGTAGGAGCACGACAATCAGCAACGAAATCAGCTATGGTGAAATCTGTTTCATGTCCTATGCCAGCAATCACAGGCATACTACAACTCGCAATAGCACGCGCGACTGACTCCGCATTAAACGACCATAAGTCTTCCATGCTGCCACCACCACGACACACTAACAGCACATCACATTCAGCTCGTCGCGAAGCAGTATGAACGGCAGTAGCGATTTTTTCTGCTGAACCTTCTCCTTGCACAGCAGTGGGATAGAGAATCACATCAATATGCGGTGCACGTCTGTGTAAAGCAATTAATACATCACGCAAAGCTGCGGCTTGTGGACTCGTCACTATGCCTATAGTTTTTGGAAATTCAGGTAGAGCACGTTTACGCTCTTCATCAAATAAACCTTCTGCAGCGAGTTTGTTTTTGAGTTGGACGAAGGCTTCATACAAATTGCCGACACCCGCTCTGCGTATGGATTCCACATTCAGTTGAAAGTCACCGCGCGGTGTGTACAAACTCACTAACGCACGCACTTCAACTTTGTCACCTTCCTTGGGATTGAAATCGGCATATTGCGCACGTCCGCGAAACATCACAGCACGCACCTGCGCCGCACTATCTTTTAACGTGAAATACCAATGACCCGATGCTGCACGTGTGAAATTTGAGATTTCACCCGACACCCAAGCAAGTGGAAAGTTACGTTCAAGCAAGTTGCTAACTGCTTGATTTAGCTGAGAAACGCTGAGTATTTCTGGAGTGCTGGCCATGAGAATGAGGGAATAATCTTATCTATTTGATAGCTTATTTTGAAGCTGTCCACATAAATGCCTTTATATAATAAATACACCCTGAACATGATGAATAATACTGAGAAATTCTCTAACCAATTGATTTAATTGAATAAATTAAATTGCACTGAGTTAATGCAAATAGGAAAAATCCTTTTGAATCAATCACTTTGGATGAAAATCTTCAAGTTACTCACAAAGTTATCCACATAACTTGTGCAAAAACTCGGCTTAGTGGCTGACCTGAGAGTTATAAACGGCCAGTGTCTTCGTATTCTGACTTGCCCGCCATAGGCTAAGCGGTTACAGTCTGCATCCAGTATTGTTCGCTCTTCTGGGGGTAAATTTGTTTGCGATTCTTCAGGCTGCAGGTTGGCCAATTTGGTTTTTATTATTGGCCTCAGTAATTGCTGTGACCATTATCGTTGAGCGTCTTTTGTATTTACGCAGAGACAAGATTTTGCCGCCTACCTTATTACCTGAGGTGATTAAGGTGACTCATGGTGGTCGAATTGATGATGACGTGGTGACTCAGCTTGCTCAAAACTCCCCTTTAGGCGAGGTCTTAGCAGCTGGATTACGAAATCTGCATGCGCCACGTGAAGTCATGAAAGAAGCCATAGAAGAAGCAGGTCGAGCAACTGCCCATCAATTAGAACGCTATCTGAGTGCACTAGGCACGGTGGCGACGCTATCACCACTACTAGGTTTGTTTGGCACGGTTGTGGGCATGATTGAATTATTTGGATCGCAAAATCCAACCGGTGCTGATCCCACTCAATTAGCACATGGTATCTCCGTAGCGTTGTACAACACAGGTTTTGGTTTAGCTGTTGCTATGCCTTCACTCGTGTTTTATCGATACTTTCGTTCCTTAGTCGATGACTTTCTAATAGACATGGAACAGCAAGCAATTCGATTTGTTGATGTAGCCTTAGGTTCACGGACTTGATGGTGCATCATGAATTTTCGTAAAGGTCATAAGCGCGAAGAACCAGAGATTAATCTGATCGCTTTTATTGATGTGTTGTTGGTGATTTTAATTTTTTTGATGATCTCCACTACGTACAGTAAATACGCAGCGCTTCAAATCACATTACCAAATTCTGAGTCTGAGCAAGCCGCTACCGAGCCTCGTAGTATCAGTGTGGCAGTGGATGCGCAAGGACGTTATGCAATCAATTATCGTGTCTTAGAAGGGCGTGATCCTGTTTCATTAGCAGAGGAATTACGTCAAGCTGCAAATGGGAATGCTGAGATGGTGGTTGAAATTTATGCAGATGCATTAACCAGTCATCAGTCTGTCATCAATGTGTTAGAAGCTGCACGTCTCGCTGGTTTGCCCAGAATTAGTTTTTCTGCACAAACCAATAAAAAACAAAAATAAGTCTAAGAGATGTTGGTCTTCTTATGTCATCACCACGTTCTGTAATTGAATCTGTGTTGTTAACTGCTTGGCAGCGCCGCGGTGTGATTGCCTGTTTATTGTGGCCGCTATCTTTTATTTTCAACCTATTAATCGTCACACGCCTAGCGCTATATGCGTTGGGGATTTTTCGCATCACTATCTTGCCGGTACCGGTCATCGTGGTGGGAAATATTTTCGTAGGTGGTACGGGTAAAACGCCGTTAGTGATTTGGATCATTCAATTACTACAAGAGCAGGGTTGGAAGCCTGCAGTGATTTCACGTGGCTATGGCTCCTCAGCTCAGCAAGTACGTGCAGTTGAAAACAATAGCCATGCTAATGAAGTTGGTGATGAACCTTTATTGATTGCAAAAAGAACGGGAGTTCCTGTTTTTATTGGTCGTGATCGCGCAGCAGCAGGTTTGGCGTTGTTGCAAGCACATCCTAATGTGAACATCATTATTTCTGATGACGGTTTACAGCATTATGCGTTAGGCAGAAATATAGAAATTCAACTCTCTGATTCACGTGGCAATGGCAATGGATGGTTGCTGCCTGCTGGACCATTACGAGAACCTGCAACCAGACAAAGTGACTTTTATGTAGTCAACACAACGGAAGAAAGTGCAGGCGATGCGTATGTCATGCAACTCGTGCCAGTTGATGCAGAGCGTTTATCAGATCGTACGCAACGACAATCATTGCGTGATTTTTCTTTTGTGCAGTCAGTAGCTGCAGTTGCTGGTATAGGTCATCCGGAACGTTTCTTTACTTCGCTACGTTCACATGGCATTAACCTCACAACAACGCAAGCATTGCCAGATCATTTTGATTATGCAACTAATCCTTTTGCTGATATAGAAGCGAGTGCCATTCTTATTACAGAAAAGGATGCAGTAAAATGCATGCAACACAATGCAATCGCTAACGATGTGCGAATATGGGTAGTGCCCGTACAAGCGCATGTCGATGCATCACTTGCAAAACACTTACTGGAGAAATTGCATGGATAACCGCTTGCTTGATATTTTAGTTTGCCCGCTTTGCAAAGGTCCGCTACAACACGATAAAGAAGCGCAAGAACTTATTTGTGCTCCAGATCGACTGGCCTATCCTATACGTGATGGCATTCCCATTATGTGGGCAGAAGATGCACGAGATATGAACGCAGCGACTGATGCTGCTAGTGCGCGAACCTAAGCTAATCGCTAAAGCTAATAGCACCACGTATCTTCATTCACTCTACATCCTCCATGACTTTCACCGTCATTATTCCAGCGCGTATGTCTTCTACGCGTTTACCAGGAAAGCCATTAGCCGACATTGCTGGTAAGCCTATGGTGGTGCGTGTTGCTGAGCAAGCTTTGTTGTCAGGTGCACAGCATGTGGTGGTTGCAACTGACCATGCTGAAATCATGGCAGTTTGTCAGCAACATAACATTCAAGCGAGCATGACACGCGCAGATCATCCTTCGGGAACGGATCGTATTGCTGAAGTAGCAGCTGCAATGGGATTGCCGGATGACGCCGTGATTGTGAATGTACAAGGTGATGAGCCCTTAATTGAGCCTAGCTTAATTCAAGCATGTGCCGCATTAATCAAAGCAGACGTGATGATGGCCACTGCTGCGCATCCCATTACAGAAATTGATGAGGTTTTTAATCCAAATGTGGTGAAAGTTGTATTAGATAAAAATGGTCGTGCCATGTTGTTTTCACGTGCACCACTACCATGGCATAGAGACGGCTTTGCTGTTTCAAAAACAGCGCTGCCTAGTAGTTATGAAGCTTTGCGTCATATTGGGCTGTATGCCTATCGTCAGCAGTTTTTACAAACTTATCCACGACTCTCGCCTGCACCTTTAGAAAATAGCGAAGCACTCGAACAATTGCGTGTGCTTTGGCATGGTTATCCTATTGCTGTGCATGTGACACATGAAGCTCCCCACGCAGGGGTGGATACACCAGAAGATTTAATAAGAGTGCAGAGTTTTTTTCAGTAAAAACTTTCTCTTGTAATTCGACTCGCGAACGCTTCTCAATTTGTATTAAATTAATTGAGCAAGTTCAAGCAGCCCGCCTCCATTCAAAAATTGTATTCATTTGTTAATAAATAATTAATTTGGTAATTAAGTCTATCAATCTGATTATTTCATCGAAGTTACAACCTCCATAAAAAGTCAATTACTTGTGAATTTATAAATAACAGAACTGTAATAAAGATAACTTTTTAATCTTTAGCGCTTTTAATTCGGTTTAAAAGCTGTTGCTTACAGTGTATTATTTCCCTCAGTTAATTTTTCTTTGAATATTCACTTTAGGGAGTAAGACCATGCTGAGGTCGTTTCTAATAATTGTTGGTTTATTTGCCAGCTTGGCTTTTAGTTCTGCTTCAGCTGCGCCATTTAACGAAGGTTTTCGTAAATGCGGCGAATGCCATGAAGCTGAGGTAGAAGTTTGGAAACAAACCAAGCATGCAAAGTCTTATAACGAAGTGCATAAGAAAGAAGAAGCAGCAAAAATTTTGGCAGCTGTTGGTGGTCCGAACAACATGCGTCAAAACCCAACTTGCGTAACTTGTCATTACACCGAAACCAAAGCATCTGAATCGGCTAAACCACAAGTTGCGACCGGTCCTTCTTGTGAGAGCTGCCACGGTGCTTCATCAGAATGGCGTGAAATTCATAACAACTATGGCGATGGTATTAAAGACGCCAGCAAAGAAGCGCCAGCGCACAAAGCAAAGCGTATTGCGGATGCAACCAAGGCAGGCATGATTTGGTCATTCATGACTTACGATGTTGCTTCTAATTGCATGAGCTGCCATGGTTTAGCACAATCAAAAATCAGTGGCGACACCTTAGACAAAATGTTGGATGCAGGTCATCCAGGTGAGCCAGAGTTTGAACTAGTACGTAACTCACAAGGTACTGTTCGTCATCGCTTCTATCCACCAAACGTCAACGTTAACGCTGAGATGACTCCGGCTGAACTCTCACGTTTGTTCATCGTTGGTCAAGCGGCTGCATTAGTTTCAGCCACCGGTGCAGTAGCAAAAGCAACCCATCCAAAATATGTCGCACTCCAAAAGAAACGTGAACAAGATGCACGTGCTGCATTACAAGGTGTAGCAGATGTGCCAGAAGTTAAGGCATTACTCGCTGCACCATCGCATGAAGCGGGTCGTAAGCTCGCTGATGCGCTGAAAGGTAAAGACCTGTCAGCAAAAGTGAAATTGCCAGCTAAGTCGACCTATAAATAGTCATCATCAATAAGCGGCGCATGTGCGCCGCTTATTTTTTAAATTCGGGATTGTGAAATGAGTACACAACAATCGTTGCGTATGGAGAGACCACGTCGTTGGGATGCTCCGTTTGATCCAGCGATGACGGAAAAAGACGTGGATGCCTTATTGGCGCGTCCTGAATTTGCTGCAATCGATGCTTCGCGCTTTCCTACTGCTGCCCCCCTGCGTGGCATTCTTCAAAATGATTGTCGTATCGTTGAATACAAACCCGGTGACATCATCGTACGTGAAGGTGATTACGGAAATTCTGCATTCTTAATTTTGTCAGGTGCAGTACGTGTCGTTATTTCACCGAGTTTGCCGCAACAAGTATTAGGTCGTGCACCAGAAAAAAAACGTAAAGCATGGAGTGTGTTGCGAGACATGCTGACCTATCCACGCATACCCGAAGTGCGTGATACCAATTTATATGGCACATCCGTTACCGATATTGCACACCTTCACCGTGCATCCTTATTAGATGCAACAGATAAAGCAGCCTTGTTTGGCGCTGGTGTGAATCTCACTGCAGATATGGAGAGCCTGCCTCCCTTAGTCGACCCTTATAAAACTGCATTACTACCCTCAGGTACCTTGTTTGGTGAAATTGCAGCACTAGGTCGAGTCAAGCGTTCTGCCACCATGTATGCAGAGACTACTTGCAAAGTATTAGAGCTACGTTGGCAAGCACTGCGCGATATTAAAAATCGCGATGATACATGGCGTGACAAAATCGAGCAGGTCTATCGTGCTAATTTACTCAAGACACAACTACCTGAACATCCATTGCTCAAAGGCTTGGATACTGAAACACTGAAAAAAATCGCCGATCAAACTTTGTTTGAAACCTACGGTAGTTTTGAATGGAATGTCGATTTCAAAGCCGGCAATAAGCAAAACCGACGCGCATCCGAGATGGAGCCACAAGTCGTACGTGAAGGCGATTATCCCGATGGCTTGTTATTAGTCATTGGTGGATTCGGTCGTGTCACTGTTGGTTTGGGTAATGGGGATCGCACGCTGACTTATTTGCGTGAAGGTGATCATTTTGGTTTAGATGAATTATTTGATGCGTGGAAGTCAGGCGAGAATAAAGTCTATGAAACCAGTTTGTCGGTATTGGGTTATCTGCAGTTATTGCGTATACCTTATCCAGTCTTAGCGGACTTAGTCTTTCCTAAGTTGATTGAACCAGCAGCACGTTTACTCGATGCGGCCGCACGACCGATTGAAGATGATGCATTCATGGAGTGGGCTGTAGATCAGCGCTTCATCAATGGCACCAAGACCATGTTGATTGATATGGAAAAATGTGTGCGTTGTGATGATTGCGTCGTCGCTTGTGCTGAAACACATAATGGCAATCCTAAATTTATACGCAATGGCCCCACCTTAGACAACTGGATGGTGGCCAACTCTTGTATGCACTGTGTTGATCCAGTGTGTTTGATCGGTTGCCCAACGGGTGCAATTCATCGCACCTTGAATGGCGGTACCGTCATCATCAATGATCTGACTTGCATAGGTTGCGGTACCTGTGCCAATGCCTGTCCTTATGAAAATATTCGTTTAGTTCCTATCCGCGAAAAATCAGGACAGCAAGTGATTGATCCGGTTTCACATCAGCCAATTATGAAAGCGACCAAGTGCGATTTATGTTCTTCGTTACCTTCTGGTCCATCCTGTGAACGTGCTTGTGCACATGGCGCATTGCAGCGTATTGATTTGCAGACCTTGATTAAAACTGCACGCATTGGAGCTTAAGGCATGACAGTTCAAGATCAAACACCGAGTAAGCAAGAGTTCTCTGCCCCATTAGCAGGTACACCGATGGCTAGAGAACAGGCAGTGAAATTTTTAGGGCTAATAATTTTTGCTGTATTGGCTTGGATCCTGATTACTATTTTTATTTGGTTAGGGCGACGTAATCTGTGGGCTGTATCGCATATCACTGGGTATGTTTTGTTTGTGGTTGTGCTCGGTTTAGTATTTTTAAAAGCACGTAAACGATTGTTGGTGCTGCCACTAGGACCAGTGCGTGATTGGTTGTTATTACACTATGTATTGGGCGCATTGAGTCTGCCTTTGTACTTTCAGCACACAGGCACTTTTTGGCCACAAGGACGTTACGAACAATTCATTGCTTTATTTTTCTACGCAGCGTCAGTGTCAGCCATCGTAGGAATTATTTTTCAACGTGTTTATCCGCGTCGTTTAATTGATTTGGGTAGTCAAGTCATTTACGAACGGATACCGACTGAATTAGCAAACTTACGTGAAGAAGCCGAAGCACTTGTTCTACAAGCAGTACGTGAAACAAGTTCAGATACTGTAGGTCGTTATTACGCTGAATCATTTCAATGGTTTTTTCAAAAGCCGCGTTTTGTTTTAAGCCACTTACTGGGTACTGGTCGTTCTCTAGGTTGGATACAGATGCGCGTTAAAGTATTAGATCGCTTCTTAAATCAAACTGAACGCGAATATATGCATAAGCTAGAAGCGATTGCAATCCGCAAGAATGGTCTTGATGCGCACTATGCAATGCAAGGTGCATTGAAACTCTGGTTATTCGTGCATGTTCCCTCGGCCATCTTGTTAGTGTTACTAGCATGTTGGCATTTAATCGTCGTTAATATTTATTCGTGATGAGCGACCAACAACGCCCCGGTTATCAGGTCGATACCTACGTTCGACCTAATTTGTCTTATTGCTGCGGTCGAGGAGGCAAGTGGGGCAAATCCTGTTGGCAAGGCCCAAATGCCGAAGGCCAATGCGGTGGAGCTAGTGAATGCAGTCCTGTAAAAGAAGGCGATCGTTGGGAATGTCGTCGTCCTAAACATGCAGGTGGTGCATGTGCTGAAGGTCCGCGTCCAGATGGTACCTGCTGTAATGTGCTGCCACCATGCACTCCGCGTCGCACATTACGCAGTATGCGTGGCATGGTCTCTAAGACAGCTGCGTTATTGTTATTACTAGCATTGATTATCGGCATACATCCAGGTACAAAATCCTTTGTGAATCCGACAGCGATTGATGCAGGCAATTTGTCGAGCGTACATGCTGGCTTTACGCGTCAAAATGGTTGTGCATCTTGTCATGGCAATCATATTAATGAAGCAGGTGGATGGTTATTAGCTGCATTTAGTTCAAACGACACCAGTGAACAATGCGTGGATTGTCATCGCTTTGCTGGTCCTGCTATGAAGGCGCATAACCAAGATCATGCTAAGAATGAAAAATATGCAGGTCAGGCGATGGCGGATGTGTCGTGTGCAGTCTGTCACAACGAACACAAAGGCGCCGAGAATAAATTAAGCAAAGTTTCTGATCAAGCCTGTGCTTCTTGTCATAAGCCTGAGTTTGGAAATTTCCAACGTGGTCATCCTGAGTTCTCTGCGAAGTTTGCAGCTGCTCTACCTGGGAATATCTACTTTGATCACACCTCACACATACAGGATTATTTCGTCAATCCTAAGCATATGAAAATGGGGCGTGATCCGAAATTTGCAGCGATAGCAAAATCAGATTGCAGTTCTTGTCATGCGATTGATAAAGCTACACGCGAGATAAAACTCAAATCCTATGAACAGGTTTGCGCAAATTGCCATAAGACTCAAATCAAGGAACGTGAGTTAATTTTATTTGAGCCGGAACGTATGACAGCGGCTGGTTCAGTATTAACCGGCTTATCGCGCGATGGTGATGAAGAGATTAATACCAAAGCATTGAAAAATTTATGGCAATCGATGGCAGCTAGTGGTCGTGCTGCTTTGACACGCTTTGGTGCTGAAGATTTATTTACTGGTTTGAGTGATGGCGTAGCACGTACAGCAGGTTCTACTTGGTCGCGTGGTAAAGATTTGCCACAAGCTGATCCACCTGAGAGTGGTTGGTTTGCTGGTGAAAACTCAGAAGGTAATCCTGCTCTGTTTTATCGTGCAGTTAAACATGACGATCCAGTATTGCAAGCATGGTTCAAAAAATTACGTGCAGACTTGGCTGAAAAAGATGATGAAAAGCGTGCACTGGCACGTGAGGCCATGAATGATTTCTTGGATAAGCAAACTGGTCCTGGTGCATGTGGCAAATGTCATGCTGCAGGATTGCGTACTGCATCAAAAACATCAACGGGTCAGGAATGGAAATATGCTGCTCATGATGCTAGTGCAAAAGATCAACTCAAACCTTATTCCCATCCTAAGCATTTAAATGTGAGAGATGCAGGTCTTGGTTGCGGTGCTTGTCATCAAATGAGTGCGGATTCTAAATATGGAAAATACTTTACGCCTAAGCAGGTGCCAGTTGAAAGTTATGAAAGTAATTTTGCTGCGATACGCAAAGAGACGTGCGTAGACTGCCATCGCGAAGGTCAAGTCGTATCAAGTTGTCAGACCTGTCATGCGTATCACACTAAACATGAACTTAATGTTGGTTCGAGTAACAAGGAGCTTGCTAAAAAATGAAAGTCCAATCATCTATACGAATAAACAATAAGACGCATGCGTTATGGATGACCGCATTGTCTCTTTTGATGATGGCCACACTCATTATCTTTGCTATGAGTTCAGCGCATGCTGCAGGCAAGGCTGCAGAAGCTGGAGCAGATGCGCATGCAAAAATTTATGGTGAAGATAGCTATCCTAGTGCGAGTAAATGTAAAGCATGTCATACCCAAATTTATGAAGAGTGGCGTAGTTCTAGTCATGCTTATGCTGGTATTTCTCCTATGTTTCATAAGTTTGAACAAAAAATCACAGAACTCGCTCCAACCATAGGTAACTTTTGTGTGCGTTGTCATATGAGTGTAGGTACGTCATTAGGTGAAGATAGAGCCACACCATTATGGAAGCGTTCCCAAGTTTCACGTGAAGGCGTGACCTGTATTAGCTGCCATCGTGTGAATACGGAATATTCAAAATCAAATGGCGAGCGTCGTATCGAGCCAGGCAACATTCATGCACCGGTTTACGGCCCCTTTGATGGCAAAGCATTAGAAGGTGTAATTAATAATGCAGCGACCTATAAAGTAGCGCCAACGCCAGAAGCACGTGGTACTAAGATTCATGCAAGTGCTGTGCAATTCGAACAAATTTCTAAATCAGAATTTTGCGTATCGTGCCATCAGGTTGCAGTTAATCTCGGTATCAAATTAGAAGTGGTATGGGATCAGTATCGCTCTTCCCCTGCTAAAGAAAAAGGGATTAGCTGCCAAGACTGTCACATGGGTAAGGTGCCGGGTAAAGCAGAAGGTTATGAAACAGGACCTGCTGCAAAGCTAGGTAAAGAAGTGATTAACCCAAATCGCCGTCATTCTAATCATGCGTTCTATGGTCCTGGTTATCCAATTGCCCATCCTGGTGTGTTCCCGCATAACGAGAATGCAGAGAGATGGAGTATGGAAGATTGGCTGAAATTTGATTACCGCGCTAAGTGGGGTAGTGAAGAATTTGAAGCCGCAGTCTCAGCAGGTAAGGTGAAAGTGAAATTCCCAGAGGTGTGGTCAGATGCAACCGATCGCGCGAGTGCGTGGGAAGTCGTGAATGAAAATCTTGAAGCGATTAATAAGAAAAAAGAACTCCGTGCCAAGGTAATGGAAAACGGTGCCAAGATTGATGGACCATTTTTCAAATCATCTTTAAAAGCAGGGCAGGCTTTAGAGTTCAGCTATAAAGTCACCAACACGAATTCAGGTCATAACTTGCCTTCAGGTTCATTAGGTGCACAACCTGAGTTGTGGATGAATGTGGCCTTGATAGGTCCAGATGGTAAGCGTATCTGGGAAAGTGGTCATGTAGATTCAGCAGGTGATTTTGCAGATATTCATTCTTTAGATGTACGCGCAGGGAAAATTCCATTTGATGATCAGTTGTGGAGTTTGCAAACTAAATTCTTGACGACGAATGTCAAAGGTACTGAGCGTGAGATGTACTTGCCTGTAAATTTAGATGTTGATCAAATACCGCATTTGCGTCCACCTACTCAACCAGTAACGGTCATGAATCACCCACCGTTTGTGCGTATGGAGCAGCGTTCTATTCCACCATTGGGTAGTCGTGATGCAACCTTTAAAATTCCTGCGAAGTTAATGACTGCGCCTGGTAAATATAAACTTGCCGTGCGTATGCGTAGTCGTGCAGAACCGATTTACTTTATGCGCTTTGTCGGTGCTACTACGGATATGGAACGCTCTATGAATGAATGGATGTTAAACATTCATGCTTCTAGCGCAGAATTTGAGGTGAAGAAATGAAAACGCTTCACTTCAAACTAAAACAGCTACCTAAATTATTACCCATAGCTTGTGCTGTAGCGTTTGCATTGCAAGCTCCAGTAGCACTAGCGGCAGAACATGAATTGCCAAAAACTTCGCCTGAGGCGAAATTAGTGCCGCACTCCGATACAGTCTTTAGCCCTGATCCATCTTATGAAAATAAGCCGTATAGCGATGAAGCGCAATTAAAAATCTATGGTGGTAAGTTTTCGGTACCTACACCACGACCTTTGTTAGAGCTAGGTCGTCCGCAATATCAAAATGGACCATTAAAGCGTTCAGGTACTGCGCTAGGTTTGAAAAATCCTATCGATCAATCTTTTTCTATTTATGGTGATATGCGTGTAGGTGCTGCTCGTAATATCAACGGCGCTACGCAAAATAATGTTCTTGCTGCGCGTTTAAATGTGGATATGGATTATCGTTTTACTGGCACTGAGCGTATCCACGCTTTTTTCCGTCCACTAGATAATGGTACTGAATTTACGCGTTGTGAATTTAATGGCTCTACAAATTGCACTGGTAAATTCGATGCGATTCCTGATGCTCTGTTCTTTGAAGGTGATCTGAATGCCATCACAACGGGATTGACCGATAAATATCAAAGCTTCGATATGGCATTTGCAGTTGGTAAGATGCCACTACTATTTCAAAATGGCTTGTGGTTTGAAGATGCCATCATAGGTGGTGCTGCTACGCTGCCAGCTAAAAATAGTAAGACTTTAGGTATCTCGAATATGGATATCACTTTCTTCGGTGGTACCAGTGCGACTTCCGGTGCGCAGCGGAATGGCAACTTGCCTTTAAATGCGGTGATTAAGAAGCAAGCGAATATTTATGGTATGGCTACTTTTATTGAAGCCAATGAAGGTTATTGGGAAATTGATTACGCCTATACCGATACCTCGAATGCAGTAGTGCAAGCCGATCGTAGTTATCACAACCTAGGCTTAGCGTTCACCCGACGTTATGGTAACTGGCTGTCTAATTCAATTCGCATCATTAATAACTTTGGACAAGACCCGAACGCAGGTGGAACAAAAACAGCGAACGGTACCTTGATTGTTTTAGAAAATTCATTGGTTACACGTCTGCCTTCTACGCTAGTGCCTTATATGAATCTGTTCTATGGAACTGGTACGCCACAATCAGCATCCAGAGCAGTAGATGCTGGCGGTATTTTGAAAAATATCGGTATTAATTTTGAGACAGACGGTTTAACCGGTTTTCCTAAGTTGACTGATGCTGTAGACAATATGTGGGGCGGTGCAGTGGGTGTGGAATATTTATTTGGTTTAAACCGACAACTCGTGGTTGAAGCTGCAACCACACAGCGCATTAATAACACCAGTAGTTTGTTAGGACGTGAATATGGTTGGGGAATGCGTTATCAATTTCCATTGGATCATTCTTGGATATTCCGTACTGATGCAATTCTTGCGGATAGAGAAAACAATCGGAATTTAGCTGGTCTGCGTTTTGAGCTTAGACGCAAATTCTAAGTGGAGAAAATTTTATGATGGCGACACTATTACATTCCATAGCGCTCTTGGGTACGTTGACCATACTTGCGTATCTCGTTTTGTTAACTAAAGGTTTGCTGCAACGTCAGGCGCATGTGGATCAAATCTTTGAACATGAAAATGCATTGTTCAAAGCGCGCATCGATATGATGGCTAATCCAGTTAGCA
>JAIXOW010000446.1 GCA_027486615.1 Oxalobacteraceae bacterium
GCCTTGGCTACGACTTTGCAAGGCATGGCTTTATATGAACAAGCACTAGATGCCTTTGATCGATCACTCACACTAAATCCTAAGTACATGGAAGCTTATAACAACAAAGCAACCTTGTTACACAGTATGAATCGACATTTGGATGCTTTAAAGACGCTAGAAGTAGCATTAACAGCCGATCCTACCGATCAAAAGTCATTGAATAACAAAGGTTATTTACTGACTGAGTTTAAACAAAATGCGATTGCTGCTACCGTATTTAAACATCTACTGAATTTAAATCCTGAATATGAGTATGCAGAAGGTCTGCACGCCTTAGCACGTTTGCATAGTTGTGACTGGACAGATTTTGATGCTAATAAACAGCGAATTGTAGAAGGCGTAAGAGCAGGCAAGCGTGTGGCTAATCCATTTGCCTTAATGGCGATTTCTGATTCAGCAGCAGATCATTTGAAGTGTGCTGAAATATTTGGCAAACATCGTTTTGCAGCCGCCAAACAAGAAATGTGGAAAGGCGAAACTTATCGCCATCGCAAGAAACGCGTTGCTTTCATTTCTGCGGATTTTCGTGAGCATCCAGTGGGCTACTTATTAATAGGTTTAATAGAGAATTTCGATAAATCGAAATATGAAACCTATGGCATCTCATTAGGTATCCGTGATGGTAGTGAATTATTTAAGCGTTATCGTTGCGCCTTTGATCAATACTTAGATGTGCAAGATAAATCTTCGTTGGAGATTGCTCGAATTATGCGCTCCATGGAAATCGATATAGCAATTGATCTATCAGGCTATACCTCTGGCTCACGCTTAGACATTTTGTCGCATCGTCCTGCACCAGTACAGGCAACCTATTTAGGTTTTCCAGGTGGTTTGAATGTGCCTTATATTGATTACCTAATTGGCGATAAAGTCACTGTGCCAGAAAGCGATGCCCAGCACTATCATGAGAAGTTACTATATTTGCCGCATTGCTATTTGCCGCGTGATACCAGCGTAAAACCTGCGCCAACAACTTTGCCGCGTTCTGAATTTGGGTTGCCAGATAAAGGCTTAGTGTTCTGCAGTTTTAATCATGATTACAAAATTAATCCGCCGATATTTTCAGCGTGGATGGATTTAATGCGTGAAAACCCAGATAGTGTTTTATGGTTAATGAAACTCAATGACGATGCACAGCAAAATCTCGCTAAAAATGCAGATTTCTATGGCGTTGATCCAGCAAGATTAAAATTTGCAACCCGTGTTCCACGAATTGAAGATCATTTAGCACGCTATAGACATGCGGATGTCTTCCTCGATACTTTCCCTTATAACGGCCATACTACTGCAAGTGATGCACTGCTAGCAGGTGTGCCAGTTGTGACACTAACGGGTAACAGTTTTGCTAGCCGTGTAGCGACAAGTTTGTTACATGACATGGGTAGAGCAGATTGGTGCACTACTAATATTGAAGAATATAAAAAACAAGCACGTGCTCATATTGCGCGAGCAGGTGAGAAGACAGTAGCTGAAAAAGAGGCTACAACCATTGATTGGCCTATTACAGAAAAAATGCAGGCAGATGGATTTTGTCAGGCATTAGATCAAGTGAGAGGACCAGCGCAGTGATGACCGTCAATACAAAACCAGTGGATATTGTTATCCCTATTTATAAAGCAAGCTTTGATGTCGAAGAAAAATTTGCGATTGATCAGTCCTTTGCTGTCTTGAGTGCTTATCCCATAGTTTTTGTCGCACCACAGGGCTTAGACATTAGTTTTTACACAACTGCTTATCCTAACGCCACATTCATTTATTTTGAAGAGCGTTACTTTAAATCTGTGAATGACTATAGCCGCTTGCTAGTGAGTGATGAATTTTACGAAGCATTTGAATCTGAATTTCTTTTGATCGTACAGCCTGATGTGTATTTATTCCATGATGATTTGCCATATTGGATAAATAGCCCATTTGATTATGTAGGTGCCCCTTGGCCTAATGGATTGTCGCTCAATATTAAATTTGGGAAATTTGATTTAGGTGGAGCCGGAACACCAATAACAGTCTATGTAGGCAATGGCGGACTTAGTTTGCGTCGTCGTAAGAAATGTATGGCACTCATTACTGAGCATAGAGAAATTGCAGATTGGTTTATACGCTCAGGATCGAATGAAGATTTGTTTTTTGCGTTTATGGGAGCGTTGTCAGCAGATTTCGTTATTCCTAATCAAATCACTGCCTCCTTATTTGCTTTGGAAGTATCGCCAGAACGGTTTTATACGATTAACGGTGAAAAACTCCCTATGGGAGTACATCGTTATCGTGATTATTCTTCAGATTTTTGGAAGCCGAGAATTCCTTCTCCCGGATTATTGCAACAAGCTTGAGATTGGGCGGGCATATCAGCATTGTTCCGACATTCTGTGCTCGATTTTTAAACTAAAATTTAGTGAAATAATATGAAAATGGAAAAATTTAGCACGTTGCGTCCCAAAGAGACTGCAAGAACTTCACAAAATACCGTCATATTCGTTGCGGTCATCATCAACAATGAGATTCGTGCTCATACTGATGCCTATCTCAAAGCTTGGCGTGATAAAGACTGTCATGTTGCTTTAGTCTTGCAATCTGATGATCCGAATCCAGATCCAAAAATTTATCAACATCTTATGCAATACGCAGATGATGTATGGATCAGACCGAATATGGGCTATGACTTTGGTGCATGGTCTGAATATCTATTAGAAAATCTTACCGTTGAAAATGGCCCTAAGGGCAGAGTTTTTTTAGTTAATGATAGTTTGATAGGGCCAACCAATCCTACAGCCTTCAATCAACTCATAGGTATGATATTAGATTCAGAGATTGATTTGGTTGCTATGACTGATAACCATGATCATGGTCATCACTTACAATCTTATTTTCTTGCATTAAGTGCTAAGGCGATAAACACACCAGCAGTGAAATCATTTTTCGAGAAAATCGAAAATAAAAACAATGTTGCAGAAGTCGTGTTTTCCTATGAAATACCTTTCGGCTCAGTTGTGCAAAATGCAGGATTATCTATATCGATTATCTTCCCTGCTAAAACCAAAGGTGATCCTACCTTATTTGAAGCAGCAGATTTACTGCGTAGAGGTTATCCTTTTGTTAAACGTAAATGCTTCTTCGCTGGTAAACAATATGCCAACAGAAGAGAAATTTTAGATACTGCTTTGCGTATTGGTTGTGAAAAGCCCTTGTTTGAATACATGGTGAGTTGCATGACCGAGGAAGATAATGCAGATGGCACAAAGCCTTCATTATTTCAACTCTATCAATCGCATTTAGGTAAGGTTTCAGATAAATGGCAAATTTATTTGCTTACCTATGATCGTGTATTTAGCGAATTTCGTTCTAAGCCTATGCGTATGCTGGAAATCGGCATACAAAATGGCGGTTCGCTAGAAATTTGGAATAAATACTTCGATAAGATTGAAACCTTAGTGGGTTGCGATATCAATCCCTTATGTAATGGACTGACTTATGAATCACCCGCGATTTCAGTTATCGTTGGTGATGCAAATCAGCCTGAAACAGAACAGCGAATTTTGCAAAAAAGTCCATCATTTAATATGATTATTGATGATGGCTCGCATAATTCTTCTGACATCGTCAGATCATTCTGTAAATATTTTTCAAAATTAGAAAATGATGGTATCTACGTCATCGAAGATCTGCATTGCAGTTACTTCTCAGGCTATGAAGGCGGATTGAAGTATGAATATTCGTCTATGGAATTCTTAAAGCTGTTAGCAGATATCATTAATTACGAACACTGGAGTCGTCAGTCTGACCGTCAAGCTCTGGTGAATAAAATAACGAGCAAGTGGGGCGTACAGATTTCTGATGCAGACTTGGCTGCAGTGCACTCAGTTGAATTTGTAAATTCAATTTGTATCGTACGTAAAAAACCTTGGGATATTAATATCCTAGGTGGACGTATCATTGCAGGTACAGTCGCACTCGTATCGGAAGATCCATTGCGTTTGAAATAAGACGCTTATTAAAGTCGTAAAGAAAAAACTGCAGCCTAGGCTGCAGTTTTTTTATGTTCAATGCTTATGACTCATTCGAGCGTATATAAATAGCATCACCCCAGCCTTCGGTGGTCCACTTAGATTTAATCCGATAAAAATGATACGGCTGTAAGAATGCATCAATCTCTGCAACCAAAGGAATCTCTTTATAAAGTTCTTGGCGATTGATTTCTAAATAAATCGCTTTCACTGAAGGCTGATGTAAATATTTACCCATACCTTTGAGAATTGCTAACTCCGCACCCTGTGTATCAATATTGATGAATTCAAAATCGGAAAACATCACCTGTCTAGGAGTGGCATCAAGCAGCGACTCTAAGCGATAAGCTTGTATTTCACGTTCCTCAGAAACCGTGATTTGCGGATAAAATTTAGCATGATCTTCCAGATCAAAAAAAGAAGAGCTTTGGGGATTATTAGTAATCTTAAATTTTAATTTCGTATCACTATCCCATAATGCAGCTGGAATAATTTGTTGATTCAAAGGCACAGTCTGTAAATGTGCTTGTAAAGCTGGGATCAATGATTCGTTAGCTTCAAACCAGATTACATGCTCTGCGCCATTTGCCTGATAAGGGCCAGCTTCTTCCCCAGTATGCGCACCAATATGTAAGATTTTTTTAGGTATCAAGTCATGACAAGCGCGGATTAATTCAACGCAGTTTTTATAATCTATAAGCATGTGCTACTCCAACAATAAAAATTAGTTATTTGAAATACCGTAAAGAATAGGCGTATTCCATGGGTCAAAAGAGACCAATTGTGCTTCTTTGTTTTGACGCCAAAATAGTCGAGCGCGTTGATTCATTAAGGCAGCCAGTAGTGATAAAGAACTATTCGAAGCGACAAGTAACTGAGCGCTAGCCAGTACAGCAATATCTAGCATCAAGTCGCTAACATCATTACGCTTTTCTGCATCAACCAAATTACGGCTCATATTAATATTCAAGCCCTTGTCAGTAAAATACTGCTGACAAAAATCAGGATCATCAGTCGCTACATAAATGACAGGATCTTGAATATGATCACGGGATATAAAAGCTTTAAGTTGCGTGACTACCTGATCGAGATCTAAGGTAAAAAATATATCATCTGACTCACGTAAATAATCGCCGCGTCGTACATGGATCGCTGCGAGATATTTATCTTTGAATAATTGCAGAACTTGCTGTTGGTACTGCCCAATTATGCGTTGAAATGAAGTTTTACATTGCGCACTAGGTGCAAGATACTCATTAAATACAGCTAGATAAGCTGGATCTCGTGACATCAAGCCTGTGTCATATTGAAAAAAACCATCTACAGCGAGAACCGATCCCGGGTTAGCGTGAAAAAAATCTGCTATCTTTTTTAAGTCAGAAGCAGGAGGGCTAGTACGATCATCAGCTAAAAGTATTTTTGTGACGACTTGACCAACGGGTAGGGTACTAATTATTTGTTGATGGTCTGGTAAATCAAACATAGTCCACGGCAATTCATTTGAACTGCGCTGAGGACTGCCAATAATTAATTGATGCTCTGTTTGTTTTTGTAAATATGTCGCGAACCAGTATTGAAAGACAGAGTTAGAAAATCTGCCATTCGGGAAACTTGAAAACCAAACCGTATTTTGGAATGGTGAGTTTGCTGATGAGCTAACCATAAACTATAGATAACAATTTAGTCAGTATGGAGCGCGATCGCAAAATAAGCAGCATGGCATGAGCTTAGTTTGCATGCTCGGAATACTGCGTACGAGCGTTGTGCCAGATTTTTTTAATGATGGCATCAACGTGATAATTATCTAAAGCAAACAGAAAGCGATGTAACATCCCATCCTTACCGCCACGAATAAATTTCTCATGCATGCGTTGTGCGAATTCTTCACAATTAATTAAATCAGCTGCACCATACACACCGTAAAACTCAGGCGGTATACGCAGCGCATCCAGATAAGGCACGATACCAGTTGGTACTAAGGGCAAGCCGCCAGAAACGAGCGCATCGAAAAAGCGTATAGGTAAATCATTAAATACCGGTGCTATCCAGTGCAATTCATAGGATACCCATTCATTCCATCTATCTTCAGGAGTGCGGCCATGAAAATCCTTGGTTAATAAACCAACCTCTGGAAAATGTTTACCTACTGTGGCTAATACACTATTGCGGTATTTGAATTTGGAATAAAAAGAATGCATACCCAGTGGCGATGAACTGCGTTCTGTAATGGTGATATCGCCTTGACGCTCAAGTAAGAATTCACGCGTCCACTGTATCGTCCCGCACGGTACTCCAAATTGTATTGTTGGATTGATTCTGGCAGCCTCTGCATAATCACTCATGTGCGCGGGAGCATAAATATCAGCTAGGCAGGCATTTTGTACACTTAAATCATGCCAATGATGATTGTCATAGTCATGAATCGCATATAAGGTACGAGGCGTTTGCGAAATCAAATGCGCCATTTGCTGAGGCCCCACTTTCGCGACATTGTTATTCGTCATAATAACAAGTGCATCTTCCAACACAGCAAATTGAGACGGGTCAGATACTGCTAGCTGCACCATCACATCTTCTTCTATGCGCATAACTGGCTTGCCATCGATGTGGGATGACACATTACCCAGATTCGTTGTGTTGGTAATGACTATGCATTTATCAAGACTACGTCCTGCGAAATAGAGGCTTTTCTCTTGTTTGACTCTGTGTTTATAAAACGCAATGTCAAACAAACTTTCATCTTCTGCAGCCAACACAAGACCATTCATTTGCTTGAGCAAATTCGACTGACGTAGACGTTCCAAAAATGAAAGTAGATTATCCATAGTGATGTATTCAGGGTACGGTCATATGACCAGAGGTTGTTTTATCGGCTCGAGACAAGCGCTGCTTAAATAGTAGCCCTGAAATAATCTATGGTTTTCTTCAGCCCTTCTTCTAACTGCACGTTAGGTAACCATTTCAATACATCCTTGGCGAGACCAATGTCAGGACGACGTTGTTTAGGATCATCCTCAGGCTTAGGCAAGAAAACCAGTTTTGATTTGCTACCTGTTAGTTTGATCACGAGCTCTGCTAATTCAAGCATAGTGAATTCACCTGGGTTACCAATATTGATAGGTCCAGTGAAGCCATCCTCTGTTTCCATCATGCTAATCATGCCGCGGATTAGATCATCGACATAACAAAAACTACGTGTTTGCTGACCATCACCGTAAATGGTGATGTCTTTACCTTGCAATGCTTGCACAATGAAGTTACTGACTACGCGACCATCATTAGGATGCATACGCGGGCCGTAAGTATTAAAGATACGTATTACTTTGATATCTAATTGATGCTGTCTGTGATAATCAAAGAATAAGGTTTCAGCGCAGCGTTTGCCTTCATCGTAGCAAGAGCGAATACCAATAGGATTAACCTTACCAAAATAGCTTTCTGGTTGAGGATGAATCTCTGGATCGCCATAAACCTCACTCGTTGAAGCTTGCAAAATGCGCGCTTTGACACGCTTTGCCAGACCCAACATATTAATAGCACCATGCACGCTAGTTTTAGTGGTTTGAACCGGGTCAAACTGATAATGCACAGGACTTGCAGGGCAGGCGAGGTTATAAATCTGATCCACTTCCACATACAGAGGGAAGGTGACGTCATGACGCATTAATTCAAAATTTGGATTGGCAAGTAAATGATTAACATTTTGTTTACTACCAGTGAAAAAATTATCGACACATAAAACATCATGTCCCTGCTCAAGCAGTCGATCGCATAAATGTGAGCCTAAAAAACCTGCTCCACCCGAGACTAATATTTTCTTTTTGCTATCGCGCATGATTCAATTTCCAATAGTTCATTTATGAGTCAATTTGTCAGCATATTAGCAATGCGAAAACAAATCAATGACTTCTTAAATTGATAATAAAAATGACATCATTGTGATGTCATCTTCAGGTAAGTTAAGTTTGCTATTGTAAAACCTGAAACAGTCTTTTAGCACTATGGAAATGAGATTGAGTGAGGATTTATTTACACTCAGTGCTGATTTCAGGTCATATTTTTTGAAATGCCCAAGCTAATGTAAGAAGCAATTGATATTGCTCCTAGCATGGCTTGTATAAATGAAAATTTTCTTAGTAAAGCTTTATGCCATTCGGAATACACGCCAGCCTTCACGTGATTTTCGTAAACCAAATTTCCATGTAAGGCCATTTCGTCTTGAAAACTGTATGGCTGCAACTCTGGCACTTTCAGCTTTTTGGGGTTCGGTTAATAAAATGCTATCACCCACCTCCATTTGTGAGAATGGATAGCGATTTCGCATTTCAACGAACATTTCTGCACTATTTTTTTCAATGACCGTCATAAAAATCTTCCTAATGAATAGTGAACTCATGTCCTGTAATTCATCGACTTTCATGACAGAAACTTGAATACTTAATATAAAAACAATAAACATGTAATTTGATTTTTTAATTTGTTTGATTGCATCTGTGATGTTGGATTTAATAAATTTAACTCATGCCATTTTCTTTTTAAATTTAATTTGTATTAGTAGTGTGAATTTTTGAGTAATTTAAATTAGATAAAGTCTAAAAAAATTTTAAATAATCCCTAAAGTTTTATTTTCAAAAGTCGATGAACCGATCGTGCGTAAAAAGCATAGCTATATGAATAGCTTTATTTGTTGTAAATAAAATAATTTATTTAGCTTAGAGCCAATCTTTATAGTGTTAACTTGTTACGGTGTTACTTAGAAACTAATTTCTTATCATAAATATTTTGTTACATTTGTAGCAGTCTGCCACACCTGTTTTGTCCCTGTGTATTCATAGAGGATAAATATGTGCGGTAAAAATGCTTGTAGAGATTTGCTAAGTGATTGGTTTATTACGATTTTATGTTTCGAGTCAAAATCAAGAATGATTGTATTTTTGAATTGAGTCGAAAATTTTATTAAATAGTTAGTGGCCGCATATCTGTCCAGTCAGATTTAAGCGGGCTTATTTAGTCAATTAAGAAAAGAGAGTCATTTATGTCATCACTCGTCATCGGGCTATCAACCCAACAAATTACTGACCTTGATTCGGCTAGTATTGATGGCTTTTCGACCTCAGATATTCTGAGCTTAACGACTAGACAGATTCAGTTCTTCTCGTCGAATCAGATACCGTTTTTTACTGCTACGAATGTTGCGCTGCTCTCAACTGCACAAATCGTTGCATTAAACAGCTTTCAAATTGGTGCCTTTACGACCAGTCAAATTGCTGCACTCTTAGAAACACAGATACGCGCTGTTGAAACGCGCGATCTAGTCGGCCTCACTACCGAGCAAGTTGTCGCTTTAAACAGTGCGCAGATCGGTGCACTGACTTCAACCCAGATTTCTTCTTTAGATACCAATCAGTTAGGTGCAATCGAAACCGCTGATTTAGTTGGCTTAAGCACTACAGCGATTCGTGCAATCGAAACCCGTGACCTCGCTGTCTTAAGCACTGATCAGATTTCTGCACTAAATAGTGCGCAGCTGAGCGCCATGACGACGCTGCAGTTTGCAGGCTTAAATAATAATCAGCTATCCGCTATTCAAGTAGCGACTGTTTCAGGTTTAAATACTGCTCAAGTTCGTGCGATTGAAACCAATGATATCGCCGGTCTCACTTCATCACAAATAGCTGCATTAACAACAACCCAACTGTCAGTGATGACGACATTGCAGTTGGCGGCATTAACAACAGATCAAATTACTGGCATAGAAACCCGTGATATCGCAGGTCTCAGCACTGCCCATATTGCAGCCATTAGTGGTGCCCAATTCGGTGTATTTAGTACATCGCAAGTACAAGTTCTGAGTTCAAATCAGGTTCGTGCAATTGGTGCGTCGAACATATCTGGTTTGACCACAGATCAAATCATCACATTAAACAGTACACAACTAAGCGCGCTAACTTCGGTGCAAGTAGCTGCGTTGGACAGTAATCAAATAGCTGCAATTGAAATCAATGATATAGGTGCGCTGACTACGGCACAGATACGTAGTATCGAGGCTACTAATGATCTAGGCGGTCTGACCACTTTGCAGATTGCTGGATTAAGCAGCGCCCAACTGGCAGCTTTTACCGCACTGCAAATACAAAATCTGACAACAGATCAAATCAGCGCAATTGAAACCCGTGATATCAGTGGTCTCAGCACATCGCAGATAGTTGCTATGAATAGTGCTCAGGTAGGCATACTGACTACACTCCAAGTATCTGTTCTGACTTCTTCGCAGTTGCGTGCAATTGAGGCAGCTGATCTTGTAGGTTTGACTACTGATCAAATCGCTGCATTAAACAGCGCACAACTCGCTTCGATTACAACTACGCAAATCATTGGCCTAGACAGTAATCAAATTGCAGCCATCGAAGTAGCAGATGTTGCGGGATTAACCACGGCACAAATAAGTGTGATAGAAGCAGCTGATCAAACTGGTTTAACTACTTCGCAAATTGCAGGTTTAAGCAGCAGACAATTAGCTGCCTTGACCGTAGCTCAAACGACTTTGTTAACTACCGATCAAGTTAGCGCAATTGAAACGCGTGACATAGCAGGTCTGACCACAACGCAAGTTGCGACATTTGATAGTAATCAAATTACTGCACTGACTACTTCGCAGTTTAGTGTCCTAACATCATCCCAAGTGCGTGCGATTGAAACTCGTGACATTACTATTATTTCAATCGATCAGATCGCTTCATTGAATAGCACTCAACTTGCTTCGATGACTTCAGTACAGTTTGCACAATTAAATTCAAATCAAATTATTGCTATTGAAACTAGAGATGTAGCAGGTCTGACCACATTGCAATTAGCAGCAATGAATACCTTGCAAGCAAGTGTGCTCACGACATTGCAAGTTATGGCACTCTCAGGTTCACAATTAGCATCTCTGTCCAACACTCAAATTGGAGTGTTGAGTGTGGATCAAGTCAGCGTAATCGAAACAACCGATATCGCAAGCCTCACCACCCAACAAGTTGTAGCATTGAATTCTGCGCAATTAAATATTCTTTCCACTACACAATTGTCACTCTTTAGCAGTAGACAAATCAGAGCGATTGAGGCGGCTGACTTTGTTGGCCTGAGTTCATCCCAGTTAGCTGCATGGAATAGTTCTCAGTTCAATGCAATGACTACCTTGCAAGTTGCTGCTTTGTCCATAGATCAAATTGGATATATCGACGCCTCTGATGTAACTGGTTTCACAAGCTCGCAAATTGCAGCAATGGATAGCGCACAAATCGGTGCATTAACCACTTCGCAAACTATTTTGTTAAGTACTGCGCAGATTCGCGCAATTCAAGCCGCTGATATAGGTGGTTTAACGACCGATCAGTTGTCAGCATTGAGTAGTGCGCAGTTAACGGCATTGTCTACTGTACAGTTTGCTCAACTCAATAGCGTACAGTTAAGTGCTATCGATGTAGCAGATATGGCTGGACTGACCACAGCACAAATCCGTGGTATCAATACCAATGACATCACTAACCTGTCTACTGCGCAAATTGCAGGATTGACCAGTGCTCAACTTAATGCAATGACTGCGTTGCAAGTTTCATTGCTCACTACAGATCAAGTTGCAGCGATTGAGTCACGCGACATTGGTGCCCTCACTACTTCGCAGGTAACTGCCTTGAATAGTGCGCAGATTAATGTAATGGCAAATTCACAAATTGGTGTAATGAGCACATCGCAAATCCGTGCAATCGAAGCGGGTGATATTGCAGGCTTAACGACTTCACAAGTGGGTGCATTGTCTGGTACTCAGTTTGCTGCGATGACCACATCGCAAATTTCTGTACTGACTTCTGATCAGTTTGCTGCCATAGATGCCGCTGATATGACCAGCTTCTCAACAGCACAAATCTCTGTACTTAATACCAATCACCTCAACGTGATGACCACCACACAGGCGATCGCTTTGACGACAGCCCAAGTTCGTGCAATTGAAACACGTGATATCTCCGCTTTGACTACAGATCATTTGGCTGCATTCACTAGTGCGCAAATCATTGCGTTGACCACCACACAATTGTCAGCCTTAGATAGCAACCAAGTTGCTGCAATTGATGTGACTGATATGGCTGGTTTGAGTACATCGCAGTTACGTGCAATTGAAACCAATGATATTGGTGGTATCACAACCTCACAAATCATTGGCATGGCAGCCAACCAGATTGGTGGTTTGACGAACTTACAAGCATCCATGTTGAATACCGATCAGATTGCTGCGATTGAGACCAGAGATATCTCTGGTCTCACAACGTCACAAATTTCTGCATTGAATACCAATCAAATTGCAGCCATGAGCACTGTACAGACTTCAGTCTTAAGTACAGCACAATTACGTGCAATTGAGACTGGAGATATTCGAGGCTTGACCACCGATCAAGTTGCTGCATTCAGTAGTGCACAGTTGGCAGTACTCACAACGACACAAATTTTCTCGTTTGATAGCAATCAAATTGTGGCAATTGAAGTAGCTGATCTAGTTGGATTAACAACTGCTCAAGTTGCTGCAATTGATGTTGCTGTTCTGGCTAATTTGTCAACGGCACAAATCGCTGGACTTAGCGCCGTTCAACTTGGCGCACTAAAGGCGACTACGCAATTTTCATCCTTGAGTACAGATCAGATTTCTGCAATCGAAACACGTGATATCTCTGGTCTCACCTCATCGCAATTCGTAGCGCTGACTAGTTTTCAGCTTAGCGTGATGAGTTCTTATCAAGTGATGGCTCTCAATTCCATGCAACTGCGTGCGATCGAGATAGGTGACTTTGTTGGTTTGTCAATCGATCAGGTTATTGCTCTCAATAGTGCGCAACTTGGAGTCCTTACTGCCTTACAAGTAGGTGCTTTAAATACCAATCACATTACTGCAATTGAAAATGAGGATATTGCTGGATTTACTACTGCACAAATCGTGGCATTGAATAGCTCGCAGTTACCAGTCTTTACCACAGCGCAAATTGCATCACTGACCAGTACACAATTAGCAGCCTTTACCGTAACTCAACTTGGTTTCATCACTTCTGATCAAATCGCTGCGATTGAAACCAGAGATATTCAAGTAATGACGACTGCACAGATTGCCGGTTTGAGTTCAGTACAAATTGGTGCGCTCACAACTAGCCATATTGAAGCACTGACTACTCGTCAAATTGCTGTGTTAAACACAACTCAAGTATCAGTCTTAACAGTTGATCAATTGGTTGCAATAGAGTCGCGTGATATCTCTGCTTTGACTAGCACGCAAGTTGCAACCTTAAATACCATCCAATTAGGTAGCCTCACAACAACGCAGTTTGCTGGTCTGACATCATCACAGATAAAATCCATAGAGACACGCGATCTGACTGCATTCTCAAGTGCGCAAATAATTGCTCTCAATAGCGCACAAGTCAATGCGTTGACAGCAGTGCAAATCGCGCTCTTGTCTACTGATCAGATTGCTTCTATTGAACCTGATGATTTTGCTGGACTCAGTACATCGCAAATAGTTGCATTGAATAGTGGTCAAATTGGCGCATTGAGTACTGCTCAAATGGCAGCACTCAGTACAACACAAATTCGTTCAATTGAAGCAAGTGATGTTGTTGGTTTCACGATTGATCAAGTTGCTGCATTCTCGAGTGCACAATTAGCTTCTTTGACTACTTCGCAAGCCTCTGCTTTAACTTCTGATCAGATTAGTGCAATTGAGACTGCCGATTTAGCAGGCTTGACTACAGCACAAATTTCAGTCTGGAACACACTACAAGTTGGTGCGCTGACGACTGCGCAAGTGATAGGACTAAGTGGTTCACAGTTAGCTGCGATATCTGTTGCGCGTATCTCCACAATGGCTACTGATCGTATCAGTGCCATCGAGACGCGCGACATCACATCCTTGACTACCTCACAAGTGGCAGCACTGGATAGTAATCAGATCAATATCTTGACCACGATGCAAATCGCAGTCATGACAACATCGCAGATACGTTCCATCAATGTCCTTGAAATAGATGGTATGACTGCAGATCAAATGTTGAATTTAAATAGTGCGCAAATTAATGCTCTTACTACTGCGCAGGTGGCAGCTTTGAGTGTTGATCAAATTAGTGCAATCGAAGCATCAAAGTTTTCTGGATTTAATACTGCTCAAATCGTAGCTTTCAATACTAATCAATTGAATGGTATGACGACATCCCAATTCGTTGTATTTAATTCGACACAGTTAAGAGCTATTGAAACAGCCGATATCTCTGGAATAAATACTGCGCAAATCATTGAATTGTCCAGCTCACAATTATCTTCACTGACGTCATTGCAGGCGTTTATGTTGAATAGTGCGCAGCTCAGCAGTATTGATTTAGCAGATATGTCAGCGTTGACGACATCACAGGTTCGTGCAATTAACACCAGAGATATAGTTAATATATCGACTGCACAAATTGCTGCACTCGTGAGTTCGCAGTTCGCAGCGATGACAACGTTGCAGATATCGGTCTTGACTTCAGATCAAGTGAATGCAATTGAAGCAGATGATTTTGCTGGTCTCAGCACATCGCAAATCGTGGCGATGACCGGTCTGCAAATGGGTGTACTCACTACTGCGCAAGTTTCTATGATGAGCACTTCACAAGTTCGCTCTATCGAGGCTGCTGATCTAGTTAGTATCGGTACTGAACAGGTATCTGTTTTGAGTAACAATCAGATAACGGCCTTAACCACTTCACAAATGGCGGGCTTTGATAGTAATCAGATTAGTGTGTTGACTACCTCACAAATTGCTGTTTTAAGCACATCTCAAGTGCGTGCGATAGAGGCAGGTGATTTACCTGGATTAACAACAACTCAGTTAGCTAGCTTCTCTAGTTCACAAGTTGCTGCTTTGACTACTGTTCAGATTGGGTTACTGAATACAGATCAAATCAGTGCCTTTGAGTTGGATGATGTTCGTGGTCTTTCCACTTCACAAATCATTGCATTAAGCGGCGCACAACTAGGTGCAATGACTACAACGCAATTGAGTGGTTTCAGTTCAACGCAGATTCGTGCAATTGACGTGGTTGATTTGGCTAGTTTGACTACCGATCAGATTTCCTCACTCAGTAATGCACAATTGACTGGTCTGACGATAAATCAGGTAATTGGCTTAGACAGCAATCAAGTCAACGCTTTCACCACGACCCAGATAACTGGTTTGAACACTGCGCAATTGCGTGCATTCGAATCACGTGATCTTACTGGATTGACGATAGATCAAGTGATTGCCTTGAACAGCATGCAAATCGCTGTCATGACAACCAGCCAAGTATCAAGCTTTACCACTGATCAGTTGATGGCGATACAGCCGGATGATATTGCTGGATTGACGACATCTCAATTCCTGTCCTTGAGTAATGACCAGGTTGAGTCGTTCAC
>JAIXOW010000317.1 GCA_027486615.1 Oxalobacteraceae bacterium
TAATTCTTTCTGGAGAAGGAATTGTAGAAGATATGTCTTGCATACTAATAGCATAGGTGCCATTAAGGACAAGTTATGTTAAACGATTGATTAATTGTAGGATTAATTCAGTGATAGAGAAATGAAACAAAAATAAAAGATAACTGTCTGTCATAAATTTAATTACTTTCATTGAAATAATGAAATATTATATTCAATTGTGTTCTAACTGCAATTGAGTAGACGTTTTATTTAAGGATATCATAAACTGAAGTAGGTGCCATCTGGCGGTGAAATCTTACTGTTGTTTACATGATATCTTAAACATAGGTAGAAGAGGAAACAGATTGAATTTATGATTGCATATATTTCTCCAACAATTATCCTGATTATAACTTTTAATTCGTATATGTCATCAACTCTAACTACATCTCTTTCAAGGACAATTGAACTTACATTTATTTCAAGTAGGTGTCAAGTTATGATAAATACCGTAAATTCATGTGGAATAAATTTAAAAGTTTCAATTCCTTTCAGTTTCCAGAGAACAAGACTCAAATGGACAGTCAGAAAGAAGAGTTGGAATCCGGAGAGGAGGAGCATGACGTTGCCGTGGGTGATGTTCCTGGTGTTAAGGATTTCATTGTGCTAGCAAGTAATGATGAGGAGAGCGTCACAGACGGAGCAAGCAACCTCACAGACGGAGCAACCAACGTCACAGATTTCGAGAACGACAATGACGCGGACAGAGAAGAAGTAACTGACGAGAACAGCGAAACTCTGGATGGTTCAATGTTGCAAAGTGAGGCCATTATTTGTACTAACGAAATATGCAAACATTGAAAGTACTATGTAAAGTTTGTTAATATGTGTACTATTTCATATTTTTCATTTACAGGTACCTTCACTTGTACAAAACGCAACCCGTTGACAAGCATTCACCATCGAACTGACGAAGAGGAACAACTGGAAGCAAAACTTATAACCCAGATCGTCAAATCCACCATCGATTTGCTTAAGGAGGACCTACGATTTGAAACACGGTAATATATTTTCATAAGTTTGTAAATGTAAGGATCTGTAAGACCTACTTAAACAACATTGCGAAATAATATTAGGGTAATTAATTTTTACTTACATTTGTCATTATTTGCGTTTGCAGTTCATTTTGCCTCACAAAGACCAACTGGATCAAATTCAACCAAACCTTGTTTGGTGCGATGGACGAGTTGTGGCTGAAAGAAACCTCGAAGGAAGACCCCGGCATCACTTTTCCAACCGACGAGTTAACTTTGATGAAGTTACGAAGAGAAGTGGATCAACAAGGTAGTTGGGGGTGGTTTATCTGGTCAGACAAAGACATTCCTTTGGATCGCGAGAAGAAGGAATTGCCAACCACCAGACCACCAAAGCTCTCAAAGAGGCAAAACGGTAAGGACGTCATTTACCAGAAGTGGCGTTCGAAATACAACAATGACAATCTGATGAGCACCGAGGACTGGAAAGAGAAGAGGAGTCGGACAAAACACAACCCGACAACGGCACGGAGAGTTACTGCAACCGTTCGGAATTTGGACACAGGCTACACAGTCAACAGTTTTGGCACACTCGTCGGTATTTCGGACAAAAAAAGCATTACCCAGGAGATGAAACAGGACCAAAAGCGACTCATTGAGAGTATGAAGAGCAAGTCGCATGCATCCAGGGAGTATGTCCAAACACTCGAACGACTGTGGGAGGTGCAATACGCTTACTACAACGGTATGAGCCAGGAGGAGTTGAGGCAGCGATTCGAGGTCGACAACCTAACCATTGTGAAGCATTATCTGTACTTCGAAACCTACGCAAGGAAGATCTGTCAACTGGAGAAGACCATCGCGGACACGCTATATCTATCCTTGTGTGAAATCGCGTCAGTCATCAAAGACATTTTTGCTATGGAGGGAAGACAAAAGGAGAGTTATTTCATAAAAGAAGAAAGAGCCCTCTACCAAGAGGTACCCGTGATCTCTGTTTTGATGCAAATTAGCGCGTACTTCAGGGAGTGTCCGAGGATTTTTATGCAACTTCATCAGTTGGACGTCAGGCAGCGCTCCGAGATTATGGACGAAGTGAGTCGAAATGGTACATGCGACGTGATCTTTGAACTGACGAGCATCCGAAGTGCCAACCGTTTCGGAGTAGCTTGCCAAGGAGTCCCATTTATCATGGAGCTGACCGAGAAAGAGGCTGTCTTCGTCTTCGCAACGAGTCCAGACGTCTTCGGATTCAATCCTGACCGTCAACGCAATAAGAAGGCAGACCGTATAAACAGCCTCATCGAGTTTCTCCGACGGAGTGTGCTTGGCATCAGAGACACAACCAAATTGGAGGAAATGAAGGACATTCACAAGTAAGTATATTAAGTTCCAGCTGTTCTGTTCCTTTTTTGAAAGTAAACAACCAGTGATAAATTTAAGGCAACTCCACTTATTTAAACAGGCTTACGTATTTGTGGATGAATACAAAAAGATATCAATGTCGAATGCAACGAGAAGAAAGGGATGCTAAGCAATCTGCCACTGATGGTCTCGGCGAACTGTCAAAGCAACGGAAACGAGCCTCGGAGGGATGTCTTGCTCCTTTGACGTCAGCTGAAGATGACCTTGATGAATCTATGACGTAAAAGAGTGTTTCCAATTTCACTCAAAAGCGAACATGTCGTAAAAGAGAGTTTCCGATAACACTCTGAAATTCAAAATGACGATATAATTTTATAAACTATGTAAAAGTCATGATGACGTAAAAGACAGCTTAACATAATAGCAGTTTATATCAGCACAATAAGAGTATGTAAATATGTAGTTAAGAGAAGTGACATTGCTGTTCAGTTTCATAAGATGACAAATTGTACACAAATACAAAATAGATCGTGGCCCACGAACAACAGTAGACAGTAAAATGTATTTAATGTTGTCTAAAATTCCTAGGAACTTAAGAAATGGCAGCCAACAACCTCCGCGGAAATTCAACTGTCGGTCTGGCACAGCCGATAATCCAAGTCACCGAGAACCTCAGCCGATTCCGCCTACAAGCGGAAACAGACTTATGGAGGAAGAAGAATTTGATTCGCATCAGGGATAAGAAGCCTAACCAACTTGGAACCTACCTATTCTTTCAGATTCTCAACCACCGGTCACCTGAAGGTATACAAGTACTACAGTAATTTTGAACAAAGTTTAAGTACTTCTGTAGACATGATGATTTCCTTTTTGATACCTTAATTTCAGGTTTCGATACCTACATAGCAGAATTCTTAAAATCCTACCCGGACAAAGGACTGATCGAATTGAAGTATCGCTACTGTAGATCTGGTCACGGTAATCCGGTTGCTACATATACAATATTGTAGTGTTTGATTTGGTGTGAGCCAACTTCATTTGACATAGATCCTTTATTTCATTACAGGCACTTACTTTCAGTCTACTTTCACTCCCGAGGCCTTCCACCACGTGACCATCATCAGTGTTACACACTACGTCAAGCTCCAAGAAGCAAAATTACACGATGCGTTCAACCCTGACAAAGACCATCCTGTAAGTAGACCATGTGTTATGCGTATATAAAACAGAATATGGATGCATTACTGAATTATAATAATGTCGAGTGAAATTGTATGCTTAGGTAATGGCAAAGGACGACGTCGGGAGATACCTCTCAAAGTGCAATCGTGGTGATTACTTCTACGCGGAGATCACGGACGGATGGCATATCCTCGGAAAACTGACGAAAGTGTAAGTTAAATCAACCTATTTGCCTATAAAAGCAGTTACTTCACTAAGAAATGCATAACAAATTGTTAGGAAACACTAATGTAAATATGCTGTTTGCCGAAAAAGGAGGAAAAGTTGTCAATTTCATTAAATTTAACAAATGGTTCGTTCTTTGCGTAAATTTTCAATGTGTTATCGAGGTTTCCGAAGTCTCATATGTACAACTTTAAAAGTCAATTTTTTAATTTTACAGGGTCTGCAGACCGTCAGATGTGATGTACCCCTTCAACAAAATCCAGTATAAAACTGGTGACTTATTCCACCAAACGATGGGCGCTCGAACCGTCAACGATTGCGAATTATTTTTCGAAAAATTGCAATACGTCGTCAGATTAACTGACCTGGAAGCTCGTAAGGCTCTTCGTCATCGCTATATCAATGACCTGCAACCGACCGATTTCGACACAGCAGAAGAAGTGGTCATGGACGACTCCGGCACCGTCAACTTGTCAGTATCAGACGATGAACCGAGCGAGGAGAAGTTCTGTTAAGAAAGTTGGAAGAAGGAGTGATAGAAAATGAAGTGACAGTTGGCATCTAATTGCTCAATTAAAATTACTGCAATTGAACTAAAGTGGTTGTGCAAGAGCATGTAATTGCCAATATTTTTCGCAAAGTTGTAGAATGGGACACTTATTGAATCTGTGTAATTTGTAAAAATGTGTTACA
>JAIXOW010000318.1 GCA_027486615.1 Oxalobacteraceae bacterium
CAAGAGTAAAGCAAACATTGATAGAATGCGTAGTTATTACCCATTTCAAATCAATGATGACGAAATAGACGAAACCGAATTCTTAACGGAGGAGTCTAATTTCTCAGACCTCGAAAGCAATTCCGAGGATGAGGTCGAAGGAACTACTGACAGTAGTTTTAAGGCCGCTTGTTACAATGTAAAACTTGTAGCAATTAACGAATCGAGTTTTTCTCTTGAGGCATTTCAAGAGTTACAACAACAAGATCCGTTTTGTTCTGATAAGCTAGACCAGTTGAAGAAAAAACAGGCCAAAGCTATCAACGCTGGATATTTTCTGAAAAAGAAAATATTAATGCGAAAAATGGAAACTGCAGATGGACAAGTTAGTGACGTTCTTTGCATTCCATTAATTTTAGTGAAACCATTATTAGAATCTACCCACAGATCTCTATTAAGTGGTCACTTTGGGAGTCATAGATATTATCTGAATATGAGCAGAAAATATTATTGGCCCAGAATGAAAGAGCAAATTATGGATTTCCATAGTACTTGCTTGCCTTGTCAATATAATGACAAGTATCCTATCAAACATAATTTAGGACATGTAATTAGACCAGCTTGGCCTTTACACATTGTTCATTGTGATTTGATGGTAGGATTGCCACGTGCGTTTGACGGTAGTACTGCAATACTATTGTTATACGACGGTTTTTCAAGATTTACTTTTGGAATCGCCCTAACTAGTGAAAAGGCCGATTACATAGTAAAGAAATTAATGTCGCATTTTATTGCTGCATTTGGTGTCCCTTGGGCCTTACATTCTGACAATGGTCGAAATGTAGATGGTGCCTTGATTAGACATCTAGCGTTAATGTTGGGAGTGGTAAAGACATCCACACCACCACACACGCCTAATGCCAACCCCACAGAAACAATGTGTGGTGCGGTTGCGCAACTTATAAGGAAAGGCCTACATGAATCCGATAAAAGATATTGGTCTTTAGCCTTACCTTTTGTGCTTAATGCATTGAATAGTACTGTGCATACAGCAACAGGGTATACACCTAATCAAATCTTTAAAGGAGACTTTAGAGAAAGAGAAAAGGTACCCTTAGTTCCATTTGACTGTGAATCAGCCAATGTGAATGAATATTATCAGAAAATACGTCGCTTTCAAGAGCTTGCGTATAAAATAGTTAGAGGTCGTAATGAAAGACGATTACTAGCTAAAAAGAAAATATGGGATGAGACCGCAAGGCATCAACCCTTTAAGCTAGGTGATTTTGTTCTGATAAAGAACTTAAATCCCGCTTCAGGGCCTGGTAAACGAAAATTAAGAGCCAAATATATTGGTCCTTTTCGTGTTATCAAGCTGTACTGTTCCAGTTTAGTAGTAGTCCCATGGACTCAAAATGCTAGACTCGAAGAGTTTTATAAGGATCCAAATATCTTTCGACTAATACATCGAGGAGATATTCGACCTTTTTACACCAAAATAGTTTCAGTTCAACACTGTAAACCATTTAAGGGTGAAATTCATACCGAAGAGGTTATTGACCCAATAATGCTCTCCCGGTTTCTTGATGAATTAGGCATTGAAAATGGACAAGATAATGACCTAATCTCAGTTATTGATTCAGATGATACCACGATAACTGGTATCGATTCTGACTCGAACACTACTAGCACTAGTAGTAGTTCTAATCATTCACCACCCCCAAATGGGCCCCCTAACGGTCCCCCTAAGGGCTCTGATGATGATTTCAAACCTAAACGATTTAGGTATGACGATCCTGACCCGCCTAAAAGCGAGCCAAGGACCAAACGCGACCCGCATAAAAGCGAGCCCGCAGACGACAAAGGCCCGCACAAGCGAGAAGTCTTTGTTCGTGATCCTGATATGGAAGAGTTTATTGATAATCTCGAAATATCAGAAGAAGACAAAAATCTTTTAAGAGAATATTGTCACGTAAAAGATGATATAGAGGAAGTTGCATCCTTTAAATCATCTCGCAGGTTGGATAAAATTAAAGATTTTATTCAAAGCGCGGACCCAGCTGTAAGAAATAGAGCTGAGTACGAATTAGAACAAGTTTTATCTGACATGAAATATCTACGAAAGAGTGGAATGTTAGATAGAATGTCAAAGGATTATCACGATTTCATTCGTAAAAATCCTTCTGACCCAGAACGTTCTGTAGATAAAGCAGAAAGTTCTGACGACGAAACTGAACCAGCACAAGCCAATATACAAGCTTCAGTGCATGGATCAGATGCAGAAAATTCTAATGACGAGAACTTATTAGAAGGATCTGAGGCAGGGATGCCAGAGTTAGAAGAAGGTGATCCTTCTACTGCGTCACAGGCTAGTGATCTCACATGGGATCATGGTCATGACATAGGTGTGCCTATAGCCCCTGAGGTGCCAGATAGACAACCTATTCCTGATATTAATATTAATTTACCAAATATTCATATTAATATTAGACAACCAAGGCCTAGAACGCCAGATCCACCTATAGTTAATCCTATAGCTGCTGGAACGCCAGTTGCTCGACCAAATGTACAAAACCCATTTGCGAAAGCTTCTAAATTGAATAGAACGCCTGTCGCAGGTACTTCTAGACAAGACAATGTTAGAGATTGGATCGAAGGTCGATCACCTCAACATGGTCCCGATCCGCCGCCGGATCTTGGAACTCCACATGGCAACCCTGAGGTTACCACTAGGAGCGGACGAATTAGCAAACCTCCTGCTAGATTTGATCCAAGTTCAGAATTTAATTTGCAATCTGATATAAGGACTGCAATGAAAAGATCTTTAGCTGAACGTAAAGCTGCTGATGTAATAGCTCAGAAAGCTGCTAAAAACAGAGCTGCAAAAGCTGCAGAGGCCAGTAAAGCACCTGCCAGCAAAGCACCTGCTACAGTAGTGTCCGAAAAAGGTAAAAAGACAACTACTGCTAAAACCACTGTTTCTAAAACTGGTTTTAAACTCTTGTCTGAATCACAATTTAATCAATTGTCATATACAGATAAAAGAGCTTATACTGAAGCTAAAGAGCGTGACGCTGCAAGTAAAGCAGCTGCAAGCACTAAAGCACCTGTTGTAGAATCTGAGAAATCTAAATCTACAGCTGCCAGAGCGAAACCTGCTGATTTAGAATCTACAGGTGGCGACCCTGTAAAAGCGACATCAAGCCAAACCCCTGATGTTGATATAACAGCTAGATCATCTAAAACAATGCGAACCCCTGTTAAAGATGATGTATCTGCTAAAACCACTAAAACCCAACCTAGTGGTGCAAATAGATTACCAGATGAAGATGATAATTTGTTTGACTAAAAATGTCGAAAACCACTGATAAAGTGATTATCACATTTTAGGTTTATTCAAAAATGGTTGAGAACCGCTGATAAAGCGATTATCACATTTTTAACTTACTTAAAATGGTTGAGAACCGCTGATAAAGCGATTATCACATTTTAAACCTATTTAAAATGGTTGAGAACTGCTGATAAAGCAACTATCACCTTTTAAATCTATTCAAAAGGTTGAAAACCGCTGGTAAAGCGATAATCAAATTTTGAATGCATTCTTAAAGTTAAATTATTGGTAAAACAGTAATAAAGCTTTGAACTTAGACTAAATGTTGAGAACCGCTGTTAAAAGCGAAAATCACACTTTAGTTATTTTTATTAATAGAGTGCGCTATATATAAAAAGCGATTTTTTCTATTAAACCCGTATTCTGAACGATAATTACAACATATTATCATTAAGAATATGTAATCCCGAGTTACGATGTAAAGAACATCCTAGCTATTGGATTTAATTTCAATAGGTAGCGCTATTGAAAAAGCAAAACAGTGAAAATAAATTGACCCTAATTCTAAAAACGAATTTAGGTAATTTAAGAAAAACTGTGTGCGAATATTAATTGAAATACCCAAATTTCTTTAATATTTGAACGCTCTGAACTAAAGTGAGAAATTCATGAGAACTTGAATTTTCTGCTACAGTGCCTTAGCATCACGTCTAAGACTCATTATACTATATGATAAACCATAAAAAGTAACAATCTTAATTCTCTATGTTAAAATAAGCTACCCGGTAAATTTCATTACCCAGTCAGAATTTAAATAGTCAAAGAATTTATTGGTCAATAAAAAGAAAATAACTTTGTGATTTTTTTTGTGTGAAAGAGAGTAAAAGTGCCGCTCTTCTTCTTTCTTCTTCCCCTTCCCCTTCTCTTTTTTATTCTCCCCGCACATTAAAAGAAAAGGCTGTGTCTATGGACCAATCAAATAAAATAATGCTTTAAAATTACCAAAGTAAAAATGAAATAATTAGCTTGTTATTGAGATAAGATAATGACTCAACTGTTAATGAGACGGAAATCATTAATTAGTTGCATGTTACTGGTTTTGCAAAGCATTGAGATGGAAATCAGTGTTTTTGTAAAAAACAAGACAAATGACTTGAGGAAATAAACTCAATGAATTTGTGACACTTATGCAATGAATGAAAAGGAAATCTCATTAATTGCAATAATGATTCACACTGCATGTGCAGGAAGTGTGAGACATTAACCCTTTTACAAGTCATACTATGATTTCGTTTCATAGGATTGGCCCCAAC
>JAIXOW010000447.1 GCA_027486615.1 Oxalobacteraceae bacterium
AGTTACTATTATTCTTTTTGCAGGAGCTTTGAGAAATACGGATGTGAGAAAATCGAAGGCAAATACTGTATTTGCTTCATTGAAAATCCAAACCAAGTCCTCATTGATAAAATAACGCATGTCATGAAAATCTATAGAGGCGAAAAATCAAGTTATAGGGATGATAACACATTCATTTTGATGACAGATTTGGATATTTCGATCATCTCAGAATTTCTTATTAGATATGGAAAATCACTAGAGGAAGAAAAAAGACAAATGCAGACAATGTCAATGATGAATGCTAATGTTGTTGCGTGGTGAAGATTGCAATTTTTTTGGAAAACTTGAACTTTAACTTGAACTTAATACTAACAATCAAAATTAAAAATGAAACAAAAACAAAAGTTAAAAAAATTTTTTTGTGATGATATTGACATTTTCCTACATTACAATAAAAAATTTAAATTACCAAAATGTGTGAGAATGCGGAAAGAGTGTTTGTGTTTCAGATATGAAAGAGAAATTGATTTTTACTTTGAATATCCGATATGCGCTATCCTGTCTTTAAAAAAATATATCAGAAAAACATTATGCGAAATCAAAAAACATAATAACTACGATGTAATATCTTTATTAGAATGTGCAAACTTCACAAGAAAAATCGATATAAGAACCCATCTGAGAGATCATAAAAAAACACTTAAAATTTTCGAGATGTGTTACCAAAAAATGAATAAAAAGAAGAAACACTTTCTAAGATATATGATATATATTGATACCCAAATGAAAAGATGTAACGACCTATTGGGTGATATAAACACATGGGAACTAAGTGATAGAGTTCCTATGTTTCAGTTAACATCAATACTTTATTCTCATTATCACACATTAAATCTTTTTGAAAAATTCGTGAAATAAATGCAAAAAATGTTATCATATGTGTTTTATTTTATCTTTATTTCATATTTCAATTATTTGGAAAACAAAAGATTTATAAATATTTTAGATCCTTCCATGAAATTTATCAGATTTCCACTATGAGAACGTATCTGAAATTTTATCTGTTTAATGAGAGTATTCTCAAGAGAATAGAATTCGTTGTTTTTAAAGTCTTGTGTTTTGTAAGCATCAGTAGATTCATGATAAACTGGAACAATCTTAACAAGTTTTGAAAATGAATTACCTACAATAGACTGTTCAATTATATCAGTATAAATCATTAAATAATCAGGTCTAAATTTGTTGATATCGAAATATCTTGAAAATTTTACATTCCTAGTTTCTTCTTTAACTGGGTTTGTGTTTACGAAAACAACATAATTTCCGTCTCGAGACATTCGTATATCAATTCCCTCATGTTCATCTTCATCATCAATAGTGTTTATATCTGTCAGATGATCAAATCCTAATAATTCACATATAGCCAAAGACATTGTTATTATACTCTGACTATATACATCAAGTGAGACTTTAATTTTTTTTTCACCATATTCTTCAACTTCTTCCATTTTAAATTTACCGTGTTCATTACCCATACTTAAAAATTTATTTATTTCAAATATAATTCCTGAAGGTGTATACATAAGATTAGGTATTGTATACTCATTATCTCCTGATCCGTGTTCCATATTTGATGTGATTATTAACCTTAAATCTTTTTCGTGAGGAAGAGGTCTGAATATGTTAGCATAACTTATAGACGACAATGATACTTTCCAATCAGAATCAAGATAGTACGGTTGAGGCAAGTCTATAACAAATTCATTACATTCTTGATTTTCATTTGGTGAGATTCTAACGTTAAAACTATCAGGTTGAGAATTCATCTTTTTAAATTTTAGTTTTATAAATGTTGACACACCATAATCTATATCTATAAGATCATCGTTTTCATTTCGAATACTAAATGATAGCTTGTCTAAAACACTGTTTGACAAAGGAATATATTCTTCAGAATCAAACTGATGGATAGTATATTTTTCTTTCGTCTCAAATGATGGACAGAATATTTTTAAATCTCTTGTAAGTCTTGAGTTAAATATCTGTTCCATTACTTGATCGCATTCTATTCTTACAAGATCAGGATGTTTAAAGTTCCACCGTTTCAAGTGACCGTGTATGACAGGACTTGAAGGTGATATTATGTATTCAAAATATGTGTTGTTATTATCATGTTTTAATTTCAATAATTTATTATTATTTTTAGACAATCCAAAAGATTTCACAATTTCTTCATGCACATACAATTGATAATACACATGCGATTTCTTATTATAAACTATTTTAATATTTTCATCTTCATTCAAAAAAAATTCAATACCCAAATCTTTTTCTTCAATAACTTCAAGTGCTTTCTTGATGCTTTTTACATCTGAAAATCTACTCGGGAAAAAAATGTTAGATTCATGAATCCATGAACATTCAGGATCATTACTAATCTTGCTGTGTATTATGATGCTGGGTATATTCTCATCTTTTGGTATATTGATACTTGGAAATTTTGATGAAAATCCGATGCTTTTAACACAAACATTCCATTTTTCTTCATATGGTAATTCCAAATTCAAAGGGAGATTATTTGTAAAAGATGTTAATCTGTTATCATGATTTTTTTCTGTATCGGCATTTGAGAATGAATGAATATAAAATTCATTTCCATTTTCATTCATTGTAAACTTCTACTATATCAGAACTATCAATCCAGGAGTTATGCGAGTTGTCGTAACCTTTCCACTTAACAAAATATTGTATCTGGCCTTTTATTTTTCTCTGTTTAATAACTTTCTCAACTTTAAAAATATTTGAGTTGACAGGTGTCAGCTCATGAGCATAAAATCCACCTGTTAGTTTTTCTTTCTTATCAATGGTTTCAAGCAAATACAATGGTTTAGATAGTGTCTGCTTTATACCATATATATTGAATACCTGAAAATTACTTTGTTCATTATATCCTCTATGAAAAACACCTTTTTGTAAAGCTATCCTAACCATTTGATTAATTTTATATTTAGGTTTTTCAGTTTTGATTGAACTATGATATAATGACATTCTCAGAGCAATTTTTTCATGATTCTTTTCATCTTCAGCTTCTTCTGGTGACATACCTATCATTCTATGTTCTCTGTTATTATATGAACTGACAAAGTTTTGTAGATTATCCACATATCTGTTTGTTTCAAATTGTGACATGAATTTATATATAATACCTTGAATTGTTCTATTAAACCTTTCAATGTATGCCGCATGAACAGAGGTGAAGTTGTGAAAAAAGTTTATATTCATTGCTTTGCAAAACGAGATAAATTTCCTATTTCTCAATTCGCAGCCTCGGTCAGATACAAATGTCTTTGGAGATTTCCCTGCTTCATCAATAATTGATTTAAAAGCTGATAGAATTGTGTCTGCTGATTTATCAACACATGGTCTTATCCATGCTTTTCTTGTAAATGTATCGATTACAGCAAAAATATATCTGACCCCATCATTCCATCTCGCAAGCTTCTGAATGTCAATTAAATCAGCCTGGAATTGATACCTCTTAAAATGGGAATATGAAGGATTTCTTTTCAAATCTTTATATTCTCTTCTGAGTGTGTAACTTTCTACACTTGCAAGAAGTTTCGCAATTTCTTTCGCTTTCAAAAGACCTCCATAATATTTATAGATATTATTAACACCGCTAAAAGCTATCGGGTGTTTGGGATTAGTATAGTTTATATTAAAATCATTTATACACTCGCTTTTGTTTTTAAAAATCATTTTATTTAATCTAATCAAGCAAACTATATTTATATTTTTTGTTATTTTTATTTCTCTTCACAGGTTTTATGAGGTTTTCTTTTGTGCTGATATGTTTTTTCCTCTTCTTACCTCCTCTTAAAGTACTAGCTATTTTACTACGTGCAGTGTTTAATTCATTTTGTGCTGACTCCTTAATATTTCGACCGTCAATTAGATCTGCTGACATATTTGCAGCCGATTGTTTTGCTGCATCTAATGCTGTTTGACCAATTTTTTTCACAAGAGGGTTAGATATCAAACTTCTACCTGCTCTTAAACCTAATCTTGCTATTGGTGCAATTCCTCTTGCAAGAGAAGCGAAAATAGAGCCGAGACCTCTACCTCTTTGAAATCTTGGTCCGTGATGATAATTCATTTTTTTTAATATATCTCTGGATTGACATGCAACTAATTCCTGTAATATTGCTTATCTGTTTTAAAGTGATATTTAGATTATTTTGCCTGCAAAAAATATATATATATGCTGAAATTATAGTTGAAGGATTGAATCCTGTATTAGACTTCTTAATGCTTTCCTTAATAAGGGTATATTGGTTAAAATCTAAACTTAGATTTGAGCATGCCCGTTCTAATATATTCTCGGTTTTTATAATGACAACACTAGAGTCTTTACATTTCTTGTTTTTTGATATTTTTGAATGATTTATTCCTGTCACACTGCTAACATCATTTACGGAGAATGGAATATCCATATCAGCAAGAGTTATATATAAACAATGAGTCATTAGAGTCTCAGAAGCGTTTTTCCCGAATTTCATGCTTAATATTTTTTTCGCTATGTGTGAAAAAGTTTTAGATGGTAGGTTTAATCGTTCAATCATTTCCTTTACATATTCAGATTCTCTTTCGGTCAGTCCGCCACGCCCATCCTCATCATCTTCCATACTCAAATAGCTTTCCCTTTCTTCAAACACAGAGTCAATTACCTGACCACATTCCACACACACAACACCCCCACCTCTGTAGTCAACTATATGATTTTCGTGAGAACATGAGTCAATGATGCTAGACATTCTAAATCTTCTCTAGTTTTACATCCAACAAGAACAACTTTTCCCGAATAGAATATTATAATAGTACCTACACGGACCTGTTTCAAAAAAACACCAGGAAATTTTTCGTTATTATATGTGATTTTTATACTTTTAAAGTTTCTGTCTTTGGATGTTCTTATCGAGTTTATTAAATTTTCAATGTGTATTTCTTTCTTTAAATCAATCGATCCTGTTATATTATCTATTTTCATGGAACTTCTATCAGCAACAAGTCCGATGTCTCTAAGCGATATAATCGATTCTTCAATCTCGTTAAAGTTTTTAATTTTTGTAATATTCACATGGTTGAGAACTTTCGATCCTGCTCTAAATACTGTATATACAAATCTGTCTCTGAATACAATGAAATTGTTATATTTCTTATATTTATAAGATGAATATCTCAATTTGTCTTCAACACTATCTAAGGATTGCAGGTGTATCTTTATACTAACCTTTATGTTTGTTATTTCCACATCCATTCTTACTCTTTGAATATCTATTACAAACTGAAATAAAATTATAAATACAATGGCTTATAACACAGACCGTAGAGGACTCGGCACACACGTGCATGACCTGACAGAAATAATGTCTGACGGCTTAGACATTTTTCACTTACCTCAGTCCGACAACTCTATTATACACGGGCGGACAATCGAGCATCACATGGTAACAGCTCTAAATGAGAACAACAATGTTTTTGAGTTTGTTATACCAAGCGAAGGTCATGATTATACATATCTACCTTTAACAAGACTAGAAGGAGAGATTCAAATTACAAAAGCAAATGGAGCTCCTGTAACTAATGATGATTTTGTAGCTCCTATAAATCTAATATCAAGCTCACTTTTCAGACAAGTTGAATGTGAAGTGAACGGTTATCAAGTATCAGATCTCACAAGCCCGACATATCATTATAAAGCATATCTTGAGACTTTAGTAACGTACGGTCTCGATGCAAAAAATACACACTTGCAGGCAGCCTTATATGAACCTGATTCTATCGGTCATGAAGAAGATTTTACAAACACTAGCGAATCATTTAAAATAAGGAAGAACTGGGTTGTTGCTAACGGAAATAAGTTATACTTCTCAACACCAATATTTGTTGATTTCTTTCAGTCTCAGAGATATTTAATTCCCGGACCAACTATCAAGCTAAAATTTTTGAAGAATGATGACAAGTTCTGTTTACTTTCGTCAACTTCCGACTGGAAATTAAAAATTAATAATCTCACTATCTCAACAAGAAAACTAAAAATTCATGATAGCATCACGCAAAAACATAGAGAACTCATTCTCAAACAGCCAGCTTTATATCCTCTAAATCAATCTAAAGTGAGAACATATGTTATAAATGAGGGAATTACAGCAAAAACTCTTTCAGGTGTTTTTAGAGGAAAACTACCTACAAAAGCCATTTTCGGTTTTGTAAAGTCAAAAGCATTTAATGGGAGTTACGATTCAAATCCATTTTTATTTCAGCCTTTTGGTGTTAGTTATATCGGATTCCTAGTTAACGGAACACCATACCCATCACGCGTTTTACAGCCAGACTTTGAATCTGGGAAGTGTGTTAGAGAATATAGACACTTTCTTGATAATGTAGGGATTTCTCATGAAAATGAATCTAACTGCATCGGACTGGATAGATACAAAACAAATTGTACACTATTTGCATATGATCTTTCAGGAGATTTATGTAACGGTTTCCATAAACATGCTACAGATTCAGGATTTATTGATATCGAACTACACTTTAAGACAGCTCTAACTGAAAACATAACTGTTGTGATATACGGAACATATGACCAAGTTGTGGAAATAGATTCTCAAGGGCAAACAAAATTTGACACATCATAAAATGTCAGGTCTAACAAACAAGTATGTTGAAAATATAGGAAAAGAGCACTGTAGAGATTTCATCGGCACGTTCCCTTGTAATATATTACCAGAAATTGAAGGTAAAGAATCGTTTTCAGTAATCTTCAATGAATCAAGACATGATGAAGAAGGTACTCATTTTGTAGCTGTTTTCGCGAACAAAGAAAAAATATTTTATTTTGATAGTTTGGGTTTGAAATGTGAAAATAAATATATTAAGAGCTTTATCGAAACATCAGGAAGGGAAATAAAAGAAAACAATGTGCAAATTCAAAGTTACAATAGTATATTTTGCGGATATTTTTGTCTGTCATTCATTATCTTCATGACAAAAAAATATGAATATGATAAATATTTTGAAATATTTAGTAAAGACAATTTGAAATTGAATGATACAATCACTGTTGATTTATTATTAGCAATGATGAAAAATAAAATAAATTTCTAAACTATAAATCTATTCTATTTTTATTTTTTGATTTGCAAGCATACGTATCGTGTCTGTGTCGGAATTGATAATAACTTTTGCCATCATGTCGATAAGTGAAGTTATCCCGGCGATATCGATATCAGAATCAGATGTAGGATGATTTTTAATATTCAGGATTATAATAAGCGTTTCAGCTATGAACACAATAAACATTACGTATATAATCACACATTTGTATTTTCTGTTTAAGAATCTATCACATCCCGATTCTGAATTATTTTTTGTTTCTATTTTTTCAAAATTCTCTCGCATTCCAGCTTCAACATCAATAGAATCAATGTTCAACACATTCATATTCATTTTTTCCCAGTGTTTTCGCTATCTCTAGTATAATAGTAATGAATCGGAATCAAGGTCTTCTAAAATCTTTTATTGTACTGACCGTATCTGTATCTGTTTTTAACACGCAAGAGACGCATTTGGTGACTTACAATTCGAGAGAACACAACATAATCTTCTTTAAGATGTGTTTGAATTTGATAAAGCTTTTTGCTATCCTATCCACACTCACACTAAATATTCAGATTTCAAAATCTCAATTTAGAGGAGTTTTAATCCAAGAAAAAAACTTTCTCAAAGATCTCATTCAGGTGTATAAGCTTAAACAAAATCCTCCTATCATCGAACAGATACGAAATAAACAGATCAAGAAAAATCTGACTTCAATTGCGAGTTTAACCTCATCTGAAAAGGTTCGGATGACAACATTTTTTGAAGAGGTATTGTGTTTTTATATTATATAGTATTATATATTATATGCATAAAATTTGAAACGTATTATCCTACCGAGATTCGAACTCGGATCTTCCGTTTATAAGACGAGTGTGCTAACCATTACACCATAGGATAGATATAACAACAAATTAAGACTCTTCTTTATATATTATATTCTTATTATTGATTTTAGGAAACTACAACAGCGCCGGATCATGATAAGATCAACATCAGCTATAGTGACGTCAGGGTTAGCAACAGCAACAGTGCTAACGATATCTCATCTCAGCTTGGAGACACAAAGTAATTTTCCGTTCTCATCTTTGTCTAAAGTTTCAGACGATTAACCTCACTTAGTAGGCGTAACAACAACTTCTAGAATTTTGACTGATTGATAATATGAATATGCATACATATACTATAACTATAGGTGAGATGAGCGTCATCTGCATCTGAATTCTTCTAGGTCACACCCAAGATTGGTCAACCTCCTTACATCCCTCCCTCAAACTCGAAAAATGAAGGAAAAGTTGGAAAAATACAGTCTGATGTTGGAGGAGGATAGAAAGAAAATGAAGAGGAAGGAAATGAGAGAAAGGAAAAAAATGTATTATTATATGAACAAGAAGGTGAAAATGAACTTCAAAATAATAGATTTACTCTACGGTGAGATTTTTAACATCATCTTTCCAGAAAACAAAAACATAATACATTATATGAAAGAATTACTGAAACTGAATTAAAAATACTTGAGCATTTATTTCACAATTTTTTTATCTTCTGAGTTTTCATTTTCATACATTTAAAACATTTATTTTTATATTTTGTTATAAGAGATGAACCAAACGGTGAGGAATGAATCCCGCAGTCATAAATCCATCTTTTTGAATCGAAGCACGATAGTGCTTTTTTCTTCCTGACAACAGTAAAAAGATTTTGTTTCTGTGAAACAATTCCTGTATAGTAATGCCTAAAGTCTCTTTTTTTCATTAAACATTTCTTGTATTCTGAAAATTTTAACCTATTTCTAATAGCTATTTTTCCAAGACCTTTGCAAACTTTTTTCTCAATGTATTTTCTGTCGCTGTCTTTCTTTATTTTCAAAGCATAACATTTGCTTCTTAACCCTACAAATTCAACACATCTCGAGTCACAATCTAGTTCGTCTTTGAAATAACCTAATTCCGACTTTCTTGAAGAATCATATAAGTAGTGATCTTTGTCATAGTTTGAATAGTCCATATGATCAGATAATTTCTTTTCAAATAATTCATTATCTTTTGTGTGTAAGCAGAAAGAATCTGAAAAGGGAAAAAAATGAAATGAAAAAATATTTAATGTATTGAGTAATTCTAGTTCTAATTTTCAGTGTTCATCTTCATGTTCATCTTCATCAATAGTTATAGAAAATATAAATTTTTAATTTAATTTACCTGTGTCTGAAAATAATAGTTCAATATTCTCTCGTCCGCATTTTTTCAATAGCACGTTGTAGAAAAAATCAAACATGAAGTGTTTACTCTGGAAATTTATGAACAAAAAATAAAAATTAGAATTAGAAATAAGATAAAGATAATAGATGTAATAATATAGTAACAAGATAGAGATAGAAATTACTTACATATTCCAGAATAGTAAATCCAACAGCATAAGGTTTATTATGGATTATTGATGGTAGTCTGTGTGATGTTATTACAAGATTTTCGTCTATTATCGAGAAAGTTTTAAAGGTGTGTTTTGACATTGCTTTCTTGAAACTTTTTTCGTTAGTATGTATTTTGACGTTAATATAATCTCTGACGTTTTCTATTGTTTTTCCATAACATGAGTTGGAAATCTTTTTGTATTGATTTTTCTCAAAAACAGTTTTTGCTTTTTTACGTTCATTTGTGCATTTTGTAATGAAGGGTTCTAGAAAACTGTCTTGTTTGAACATTAATATTCTATGAATCTTTTTCAGTTTCATTCCTAGCTGGAGATAAAGTTTTAAATTTTTTATATGAACAACATATTTCTTCCTTTCAAGAAAGGTTGACGTTAACTTTGTTGATTTATAAGTAGCATTTTGATTTGATATCTTATAGCACTGCTTAGAGTATCTTGATAAGTCATCAAGCTCTATTTTGTATGAATCTGGAGCTAGAGGGAAATCATTATGATGATAGTGCAATTCTTCAGGATATTCAAGATCCACTTCAAGTATGTAACCTTTTTCACCATCTATGTCAATCTCGTCAATGTCGAATGTTGATGTGTGATATTTCGGTAACCATTCGTAATCAGACAAAGGTAGTTTACCTATCTGACTTAGACCATAAAGATTCTGAAAAAAACAATAGTTATTATCAATCTCAATATTAAAATACTATTCTTTTGTTTACCTATATGAATAAAAATAAATTCAAAACTTTCTCACATTTGCATCTATGTAACGGATTGATTGATGACCAACACCGGCGCTCTCTTCTTTTTCTTGAATGTTGACAGATTTGTATCTCGTGTTTATGAAGGAG
>JAIXOW010000165.1 GCA_027486615.1 Oxalobacteraceae bacterium
CCACTGACCGGTGCAAAATTAGTGTTTCCTGGTCCTGCTCTTGATGGTAAGTCTATTTATGAATTATTCGAGCAAGAGAAAGTCACTTTCTCAGCCGGTGTACCTACCGTGTGGTTGGGTCTGCTGACTTATGTCGCGCAAAACAAACTCAAGTTTTCTTCATTCAAACGCACAGTTATTGGTGGTTCAGCATGCCCACCTGCGATGATGAAAACCTTCCGTGAAGAATATGGTGTGGAAGTTGTACATGCATGGGGTATGACAGAAATGTCACCGCTAGGTACTTCATGCACACTGTTAGCAAGTCATGATGCATTACCTGCAGCAGAACGTCAGGCTATTTTAGAAAAACAAGGTCGTGTGATTTTCGGTGTGGATATGAAAATCGTTGACGATGCAGGTAAAGAACTGCCTTGGGATGGTAAGACCTATGGCAACCTGTTAGTTAAAGGTCCTTGGATTATTGATAGTTACTTTAAAAATGAAGGCGGTGACGTACTCGAGGATGGTTGGTTCCCAACGGGCGATGTGGCTGTGATCGATGCAGAAGGTTATATGCAAATCACGGATCGTAGTAAAGACGTGATTAAATCCGGTGGTGAATGGATAGGCACTATTGATTTAGAAAATATCGCCGTGTCGCATCCTTCTGTTTTACAAGCTGCTTGTATCGGTGTTTATCATCCTAAATGGGATGAACGTCCTTTACTCGTTGTAGTTAAAAAACCGAATATGGATGTCACCAAAGAAGAGTTAATTCAATTCTATGAAGGCAAGATAGCGAAATGGTGGACCCCTGATGATGTTGTCTTTACGGATGCATTGCCATTAGGCGCTACAGGAAAAATCCTGAAAAATAAAATACGCGATATTTACAAAGACTATAAATTACCAACTGCTTAAAGAGCAAAAGCTTTACTTTATAAGTCGTTAATAACAAGGGACGCTGGTGGAATTTACAATCACTTCGATATTGAATGGCCTTAGTTACGGATTATTGCTATTCATGCTCTCAGCGGGATTAACGCTCATCTTTAGCATGATGGGCGTGCTTAATTTCGCGCATGCTTCTTTTTATATGTTGGGTGCGTATTTTGGTTATGCCATCAGTACGACTATTGGTTTTTGGCCAGCTCTCATTATTGCTCCGTTAATGGTAGGTTTAATTGGTGCTGGTGTAGAGCGCTATGGTCTGCGCTCCGTGCATAAATACGGACACATTCCTGAGTTACTTTTCACATTTGGCTTGTCGTATGTGATTGTCGAGTTAGTGCAGTTGATATGGGGTCGTGCTGCTGTCCCTTATAAAATTCCAGCAGAACTTGATGGTCCTTTGTTCACTTTATTCACTACGGCCTTTCCGATTTATCGCGGCTTTATGATGTTAGTTGCGATGTTGATGCTTGTTGCAATTTATTTAGTTTTAAAACATACGCGTATTGGTTTAGTGATACAGGCTTCACTCACGCATCCTGATACGGTCGAAGCATTAGGACACAATGTGCCGCGTGTGTTCATGCTGGTGTTTGGTGGTGGTTGTGCACTAGCAGGATTAGCTGGAGTGATTGGTGGTAATGCCTTTGTTACTGAGCCTGCGATGGCAGGTACGGTCGGCAGTATTATTTTTGTAGTTGTGGTGGTGGGTGGTATGGGTTCTTTATCAGGTGCTTTACTCGCATCGATCTTAATAGGTCAGATACAAACATTTGCAGTTGCCTTAGATTGGTCTTTGCTCAGTATCATAAAAATCATGGGCTCAACGGTTGCAGCTGATGCGCCTTATTACCGAGTGCTCTCACTGACTTTAGCTGAGATGGCACCTATCCTTCCATACCTGCTGTTATTGCTAGTTTTAATCTTCAGGCCTAAGGGCTTGCTTGGTAATCGAGAGGGCTAAAGTATGCACGCATTACGCCCTATACAATTTAAGCCACTCAATTTAGGACGCTGGTTAGTTTGGACTGCGTTTGCCTTCCTGTTATTGGCAGCACCGAAGATTTTTACCTCAGGAAGTGCGTTGTCCATTTTGTCCCAAATGGGTACGGTGATGATTTTTGCGCTGTCTTACAACATGCTCTTAGGCCAAAGTGGCATGCTCTCCTTTGGGCATGCTGTGTATTCAGGTCTTGGTGCTTTCTTTGCGATACATGCGATCAACTATGCAGGTAATGGTGTTTTGCCCATACCCTTATCACTGATTCCTTTGGTTGGTGGTTGTGCAGGTTTAATCTTTGGTGTGCTATTTGGTTATGTCACGACCAAACGTTCTGGTACGACGTTTGCGATGATTTCACTTGGTATCGTTGAATTAGTTTTTGCTTGTTCACTCATGTTCCCAGGATTTTTTGGTGGGGAAGGTGGCGTGGCTGCTAACCGTGTGATTGGTAAACCTTTATTTGGTATTAGTTATGGACCACAGATAGAGGTGTATTACTTGATCGCGTTTTGGTTATTCATCAGCACCATAGGTATGTTTGCGATTGCACATACACCATTAGGTCGTATTGCAAATGCAGTACGTGACAATCCTGAACGTGTGGAATTTATAGGCTACAACACGCGTCGTGTACGTTACATCATGTTGATTTTGTCTGCATTTTTTGCAGGGATTTCAGGCGGATTAACTGCCATTAATTTTGAAATAGTGAGTGCGGAAAATGTCAGCGTTCTGCGTTCCGGTGGTGTGCTTTTATTTACTTTCATAGGTGGTATAGGATTTTTCTTTGGTCCTATGCTAGGTGCTATCGTTGGACTTCTATTGACAGTTTTACTTTCTGAATTCACAAATGCGTGGCAACTTTATTTGGGTGTATTTTTTATTTTCATTGTTATGTATGCGCCCGGTGGTCTAGCGAGTCTGATTATGATGACGGTTCGAGTCATAGCACACAAAAAATTTAAACGGATTTTTCCTGCTTTGCTCGTAGTAAGCATTGCTTCATTGGTCGCCTTTTCTGGTGCTGTGATGTTAATTGAGATGATGTATCACTTAACACTAGAATCAGCCAATGGTTCGATCACAAAATTAATGGGCTATGTTGTCGATACAGCAGAGCCTACTCCGTGGATTATGGCCAGCTTGTTATTCTTATTTGGTGTGATTGCAGTGTACTTTACTCGACAACCATTTTTTGCTGTGTGGGGTGATGTGAATGCTGAAATTGAGCATGCAATGAAAGGTGCCCATTAATGACAGCTTATGCATTAGAGATAGCCAATCTGCGTAAGAGTTTCGGTAATTCTGAAATCATTCGCGGTATTAATTTGCAAATAAAGAAAGGCGAGCGTATCGCCATTATTGGTCCGAATGGCGCGGGTAAATCGACTTTGTTTAACTTAATTTCTGGTAGATTTTTTCCTAGTGAAGGTGATATTTTTCTCAACGGTCAGCAAATTGGTGGCCTAGCGCCCTATGAAATTAATCGCTTAGGTTTGTCGCGTAGCTTTCAAATTACGAATATTTTCCATCAGCTTTCTGTTTTTGAAAATCTACGTTGTGCAGTACTTTGGTCCTTAGGCTATCGCTATTCTTTTTGGCATAAGCTTAGTGCTTTAAAGGATGCACGTGAACAAGCTGAGCAAGTGATGGAAGCGATAGGTTTAGGTTGGCGTAGTCAGACTCCTGCAGGTCTACTGACTTATGCAGAGCAACGTGCTCTTGAAATCGGTATAACGATAGCCGGTGGCGCAGATGTGATTTTGCTCGACGAACCCACTGCTGGTATGAGTCGTTCGGAATCAGATGCTGCTGTTGAATTGATTAGTAAAGTCACGCAAGACAAGACACTACTTATGGTAGAGCATGATATGAGTGTGGTCTTTGGTTTGGCCGATCGTATTGCTGTCGTTGTTTATGGTGAGGTATTAGCTTGTGATACACCGCAAGCGATACGACAAAACACGAAAGTGCAGGAAGCTTATCTCGGTGGTCATGCTCCAGTAGAGGTGCAGGAATGAGCGCACTACTAGAAATCAAAGATCTGCATGCATACTATGGAAAAAGTCATGTGCTTCATGGTGTGAATTTACATGTGGGTAAAGGTGAGATTGTCAGTTTATTAGGACGCAATGGTGTAGGGCGTTCTACCATGGTGAAATCTGTCATGGGTCAAGTTGATGTTACAGGAACGATAGAATTTAAGGGTAGTTCTGTTGTAGGTTTGCCGGCTTTTAAAATCGCGCATCTGGGTTTGGGCTATGTACCTGAGAACCGTGATATTTTCCCGACTTTAACCGTCGAACAAAATCTTTTGCTAGGTGTGAAAAAAGGTAAGACATCGCGTTGGTCACTAGCCGATATGTATACGATGTTTCCTCGGTTGCAAGAGCGTCAACATGTACAAGCAGGTGTACTCTCAGGTGGTGAGCAACAAATGCTGACTTTGTGTCGTACTTTAATGGGCGATCCTGATCTGATCATGATTGATGAGCCTACTGAAGGTCTAGCACCAAAAATTGTTGATTTAGTTGCTGAGTATTTAAAGGCTCTTAAAGAGCGCGGTATTTCGATTTTATTAGTCGAACAAAAACTGGCGATTGCTTTAGAAATTTCTCAGCGTGTGTATGTGATGGGACATGGCATGATCGTTTTTGAAGGCACGCCGGATGCATTACGCGCTAATCAAGCGATTCGTAAAGAGTGGTTAGAAGTCTAAAGAGAATACATTTGCTTTACCCAGCGCTTGATTTGATGCACTCAAATTTTGTATTATCAGAACCCCAAGCATAAGGGGCGATTGTTTATTATTCAGACATAGGGAAGAGGTCACATGAAAAAACAAGCTCGTTTCATACTCGCAGGAGCAGGACTGATTGCAGTGTTCGCATCGGCATTTGTATCAGCAGAAAATGTAAAAATTGCATTTATCGATCCTCTGTCTGGCCCTTTTGCGCCAGTAGGTCAAAACCTTTTACGCAGCTTCCAAATGACTGCAGAAGTAGCGAACAAAGATAAATGGACGCCAGGTCATACCTTTGAAGTGGTTGGATTCGATAACAAAGCTAGCCCACAAGAATCTCTCACTGTTTTAAAGAGTGCGATTGATCAAGGCTTTCGTTACATTGTTCAAGGTAACGGCTCTGGTGCTGCCGGTGCGTTGATTGATGCGATCAATAAGCACAATGAACGCAACCCTGGCAAAGAAATTATCTTTTTGAATTATGCTGCGGTTGATCCTGATCTCACCAACAGCAAATGTAGCTATTGGCATTTCCGTACTGATGCAAATTCAGATATGAAAATGGAAGCCATGACGAGTTATTTGGCTAAAGATCCTAAGGTTAAAAAAGTTTATATCATTGGTCAAAATTATGCGCATGGTCAGCAAGTGACACGTGCAGCAAAAGAATATCTGAAGCGTAGAAGACCTGATATAGAAATCGTAGGCGATGACTTGCATCCTATCGGTAGCGTTAAGGACTTTTCACCTTATGTCGCAAAAATCAATGCTTCTGGTGCAGATACTGTTATCACAGGTAACTGGGGATCGGATTTAGCTTTGCTAATCAAAGCTGCTCGTGAATCTGATTTGAAAGCTAAGTTCTATACTTATTATGCTTACACCACAGGTGTACCGACATCTATGGGTGCTTCAGGTGTCGATCATGTGAAATATGTCGGTACTTGGAATGTGAATAATGAAGGTTTGCAAGGTAAAGAATTAGTCACCGCATTCAAGAAAAAATATAACGATGATTATTATGCAGTGACTGTATATACCGCTTTGCAATTGCTCAGTAGTGGTATTAAACAAGCCAACTCAACGGATCCAGTTAAAGTTGCGCCTGCGATGGAAGGTCAGCGCTTTAAGACTTTAAATGGTGAAGTGGAAATGCGCAAAGCTGATCATCAAATGCAACAGCCTATGTATGTGGCTACTTGGGTTAAGGTCAATGGTAAAGATGTGAAGTTTGATCAAGAAAACACGGGCTATGGTTGGAAAACTGAACAGCGTATCGAACCTTATGTTGCTGCTCAACCTACGACTTGCAATATGAAGCGTCCATCATAATCAAGTACTAAATTAAGAACACTAATTTACGTTAGTGTTTTTTCAAAGCCAGAGATTTGCTGATGCAGATCGCTGGCTTTTTTGTTTTTCTAATCTTATAAACACAGCAGACTAAGTTTGTTTGCTCGTGATAGTGTGCTCTTTGCCACACTCAGTAAGCAATGCTAGACAATAAAATTGCAATCCCTAGAATCGCCGACTTGATCACATAGTTTGCTCGTTTAGGGAGTAGTACATGCCTGTTTGGAGACGCATATTTCGTAGCAATCACAATAATTCCCTTAGTAATAAATGGATACGAATAGGGAGTGGTCTATGTCTTGTATTTGTGCTGCTATCGATCGCTTTAAATGCTCAAAGCGAAACTATCAAGATTGGTTTAACAGGTCCGTTTACTGGTGGCTCTAGTCCTATGGGTGAAAGCATGCGTAATGGCGTGCGCCTCGCTGTTGAAGAAATTAATAGTATAGGTGGCATACGTGGGAAACAAATCGAACTCATTGAGCGTGATGACCAAGCCAATAATGAATTAGGTGGGCGTATAGCCGAAGAGTTGACACAAGCTAAAGTAGTCGCCTCTATAGGGATAGTCAATACCGGTGATGGTCTGGCATCGATTGAGCATTATCAGAAAGCACGCATCCCTTTGATGATAGCTGTCTCAACCGGTACCGCCTTAACGCGAAAATTTTCACCTCCTACCGCAAAAGAGAATTTCATTTTCCGTGTTTCACCGACCTTGGATCTGGAAGCAAAAATACTGGTTGCGGATCTCAAAAAAAGAGGACTACTTAA
>JAIXOW010000123.1 GCA_027486615.1 Oxalobacteraceae bacterium
ATCTTGGTTCGTCTCCCTCTTGCCTCTCCCATTCCGGACATAGGGCATTTTTGCGGACGTTTGGGTGATCTGGATAGAAAGATGCAAACAGTCACCACATTGCCTTATTCACACACAATATTTTGTTGCACACGATATATTGCGATAAAAATAAAAGATATTGCAAAAAAAATATAATTTTGAGCCATTGATGTTTTAAGGCAAACCAAGGTAAGCACTTAACGTAATATTTGTGGTTCCTTAAGAGCTCCATGGCGCAAAAATATCTATTTATCGTAATATTGTGAGTCAAAATGTCTCTCCAAATGTTTCTGCTAATGACTGCAAGAACTCGTGTACGTAAAACTAAAAGTAGAATAAAAATTAATCTACAGTGCTAATTAAATTTTTTGGACAAGTTTCGTACCAGTGATCGAATGTTTGAAGTAGTGAACGATATTTGAGTACGTCCCTTCACAGGTTGGACATTTGATCCTCGGTCTCCTTTCGACATCCATTCTGTGACATGAAGAAAAAGAGGATTGTTTTTTCAAATACTAGATTATATTTCCGAAATATAGTAGCCATAAGAGGTTACAAGTTACAGGTACGTTTATTATATGACATAAAAAGATTGTAACGTTGTCACATTTGTACATTTTTACAAATTCTTAGGAAATTAACAGATTATGATACATATCTGTTATCACGTTAGTACACAAAAAATTGGAGAAATATTAGATTTCTTACAGCATAATCAAGTCAGCCATGAGAGGCTGATTCTACAGTTATCTTCGCATTAGATTTTTGTAAATTCAAGACTGCCATAACAGGCAGTTTCAAAATTCAATTACGGATGCTTTTCTTCAGAACGGATGCTTTTTTTCAGAACGGATTCTTTTTCCGTGCAGAGGTGGACCAATTCTTGGTGTTGGCCGGTTATACGGCATGTAGAAGAGTTGGAAGAGCTTCTGACAATGGCTTCTTGGAAGGCGAAATAGTTGGTATAGCCAGTGCCTTTCTTCCATGTAGGGACGGTACTTCTCGATGGACTCGAGGAATGGAATGCAGGTGAAGAGGCCAACCGGACTCCAAACAAGGAAGATGTACATCAGGTCTGGGAGACAATATCTGTAACATTGAAATGATGATTTAGGTAAATAATATTACTTAGCAAATTGAGCAGCATTTTATGTAACTGCAGTACATGAACTCGCATAATAAGCTGTGTAATAAAATTGCCATCACATACCTTCCGTGGTCCTCCGGTTTATGTCCTCTCATGCCGCATGACTCGCACTGGTGGAACAGGACCGGGCATGTCGGCGGCAAATGCTTTCCAACAGCACCACACAACGGGTAGTCGCAGAGGAGATCTGTCGTGTTGTCGTAGCACGTCCGTTCGCGATGACCGTAGAGGCCACAGATGGTACACCTTTTTGCCAAGAACATGTTATCGCAGTGGCATCTGGAAGAGTTTGGCAAGCCGTGCGGTGATGGCCACAATTTAGCTGCATGTTGGCCACGTTCTGGTCCGACAAAGTACCATCTGTCTGTGGGCCATAGGTTGTCTAAGATAAGAAAAGCAATTTTCAGTTCACAGTTTGCCCAACATAACATTCAAAAAAATTAAGGGCGAAGAAAAGAAATCTCCTAGAGGTCTAATGGCTAGAAATATTATGTCCAGTTAAAAAAGTATGTTTAGAATGTACCTGGCAGATAGTACTCGTTGATGTGGACGAAGAATCCGTGACCTGACAAAAGTTGGGTCATCCTGGTAGCGCTGTGTGCGACATACAGCCTGTCGTTCCAAAATTTCCGGGCTTCTTCTGTGTCCGACGTGTCATCCACGTTTAAGTAGCACAGACGCAATGTTTCATAAGAAAACGTCCCGGTAAGATGATCTTTAGTTGGGATTTCTGCGAGACTGAAAAGGACGGATACGTAAATAAATAATGGAACACATGTGTAAACGGAGGTTGATAACTACTTAACGTCCCTAGTAATTGTCATGTGAAAGAACGGATATGAAGAAGACAGCATAAAAAAAGTTAGTTTAACTACCTGAGAAGAATTAGTTGGACGATAGGAAGGACATTTCTGTGCTCGGGAATCGCATATGCCTGGCAGTATCTCTCGACGATGATGCCTAGTCCAGCCAGAGGCAGTCTCACGTCCTAAGTTGAAAATCATTGTTAGGGAAAGTTATACTACTTTCTAATGAATTTGTTCAGTTGCACGCAAATAACAGTGGGCCTTATGAACATAAGTCGTAACAAGATTAGGAAATTCCAACCCTGACTTTGAAATAGAAAGTAACCTGAACAGCATGGACAAGTGCTTCCTGGGATAGTCGCTTCCCAAAAGTGCCACAGTCGAAGTCCAGGTTATGGCGTGACCTCGTCACATCGTGATATTTTACTTGCTTTTCGCCAACCAACTCTGCGATGAAGTTAATTCCGGTTTTCTTTGTGGCTCCCAAGAAAATCCTGTTCAGCAACTGTGAATCTACTTCGCCGTTCACAGGAAAGTCCTGAAAAGTGAGAAATCAACAATACAATAGTTATGACATGTATTTATTACATGGAACTATCCTAAAGATTCAGAGACGGTAAAACAGTGCTTACTTCGTTCAGCATCAACTTGTCACTGAAAGCAGAGGACTGGATGCAGAAGATGTTTGGATCAGCGAGAAGATCCTTAATTTTCTGAGGAACCGAACTAGGAACGTGGAAGACGAAGGCGTATCCGTTGGGTGCTCCGACCTGAAATTTTATCACTACGATATTATTACACTTATTAAAAAGTGCATGGTCACGTACAAAGTCACTAATATAGACAGCTACGAAATAATTTACTTTCTTAATGATAAATGTTACGACAGTTGCATTTTGAAGACAATTTTCTAAAACAAGGTACCTGCAGCATAACTGGTTGCTTTTTCCTCTCTGTATCGAAGGCAAGAAACCCAGCCATGATCGTGTAGTGGACGAATTCTTCGAGAAAAGGATCATCTGCTGGTACGGTTTCTCCAGGCAAAATTTCGCGCACTGTGTGCCGGAGGGTAATTTCATCGTTGGTGCTGTCAGTTCGATATTGTCCTTCTGGGTGCTGCCATCGATTCCGGAGGACACTGCGAGAACAAGTCCATCCGCGCAAGAACACCTGTTTCGGCACGGTGTCGTACGCAATGGTACGAGAAGTGTAGACATAGTCGCGATCTCGTTCTTTCACGGCCTCGTCTCTTGGAACGAACTGAGTCGACACGCGTAGCTCATCATCTGGGTGACTTGATTTTTCACCTTTCCTATTAAATTACATTGTAATCGCCAAAATTACTGTGAATAAAAACAATGTAAATATAAAGTATTCATAAGAAATTATGAAGGACAACTTACATGGCGACGTTGTACGCGTGCCAGTACGCTTCATTTGCTGGTTTCTGATACCAGGATGTTTCGAGCTGCCTTTTCTTGAGAGCCTGATGATCTTCTCTGAAATGAATGAAACAAGATATTATGTACATGCCCAGACTTTGTTTAGAAAAAATAAAATATCGAATGTATTGAAAATTTGTAAGTAGTAAGTCGTTATTCTTATTTAGTTGCAACCGGATCTGGCAAAGACATTATTCGAATGCATATTGTTACCTTTTAACTCGAACTTCTTTCAGAATGAATTTTGCTAAGGCTTCCTTGCCTTCCTTCGTCAGTGTTGAACCGTCGTCTTCCAGCCAGTCGTCGGGGATGTCAAAGCCCGAACTCAGGAAGAGATTTTTCGTAGTTCGCATTCGTTTTTCCACGGAGGTCGTGACATAAGCTCTAATCTGGAATAATTATACGACTTAAAATAAAAGTATATTTCAACAGGCATTGGCAATGACAGGGAAAAAAGTAACGAAGTACAATTACAAATACCGTAATCACAATCACAAATCCATCACCAAAATTGAAGTGGAGTTTCGGAGTAGTTACAAGGACAAAATGTTAATCATCAGTTAATACTTTCATTGTTGATGAAATGTAATTGTACTTTCGCATTACTTTGTAATTTTTAATGTCTACATGCTTATTAAGGACTAAATCAATTGGAGGGAAACAAATTTCAAACTACATGAAACAGTAATATAATGTTACAGCATCAAAAATGAGGAAAAAAAAATTACGCTTAAATAAGTCTAGATGTGATGGTAATTGACAGCATTTCAAAGATTAAGCTATACTAGATTGCCTTGAGACCATAACATAATTTTACTATAATATAAGAAAATAAGAAAAGAAGCCAAAAATTTGAATTGCAACTTTTGTAACAGCCAAGAAAGTAAATAAGTCAATCCAGTATTCAAAAATCCTCGAGTACTGATTACTTACAAATACTATAACTTAAAGGATAAGTAAATATTTACAAAAGTTCTTACTCAAAAATGTACTCGAATACCATTTAAAGCAGGCATGCACAACATACGGCCCGCAAAAGCCTTCAATGTGGCCCTCAGAGCCCTTATTTACGTACATTTTGCTTCATTTTTTAAGTGGTGTGGTAAAATAGAAAAAAACTAAACAAATCTGGGCCGCGAATGTGTGAGCAACATTCATATGGCCCGCCATGAAATCTGACTTGTGCATCCCTGATTTAAAGTAACAAAAATGTAAAGTAATCTTGTAATTGCGTTACATGTCGAAAACAAGTCAGGAAGGAGATAAATATCAATACCTATCAAACACTAAATTACTAACAGACGCAAGATGTAAAACATTAGGAAGTAGTAGGATTAATAATTACGTTAACGTACCTGGTCCTTTTGAAGCCGGAAGAGGCCCGAAGATTCATTCCTCCACGGGACCTGAATAACGACCGTTGGAGTGCGAAGGATCGCAGCAAATTTGGCGACGTCATCGACGTAGTTGTCGACAATTTTCCTCCAGTTCTCGCGGGAGTTTGTGATGAGTTTCGTGAGACCACCAACGAAGATGTGCTTTCCGGTGAGGGAAAATGGTTCAACGAGCCTTTTGAGGAGGTCGTCAAGACCTTGTGCCGAATCGAAATAGCGATGCCTGAAAGAGACAGACATGAAGTACAACATTATTCAGCATTCAGCATTAAATAGTGGGTTCAAATACTAATGCAGTAGTAATGGCCACAGTAGGTTCACATAATAAAAAGTGGAAACTAAATCTGTAATCATTACTAGGTTTAGAAGCTAATGTCATTAAAGGATGAATGCTGAATGAATTATAAACTACCAATTTATAAGTAGTAATCATTAATAAAGTTGAAAGATAAAAGTTGCGTAAAAATTCTGTACTTACGTAACGAAATCGTGTTGTTTGAACGGCAAGTGTTTAAAATCGGTAGATCCAATGATTGTGGTCATGTCCTTGAACCTGTGATGCCTTAAGTCGAGGTCTACTGGTTCCCTGCAAAAAGAAAGTTTCAAATTTCAGGATATGGCAAGAATGGGAATATGTTCCGGAAATAACGACAAAGTGAAATGAATCCAAAAATTAAGATTAGCTATTATTGTTGTTGTATGAAGTCGACACGCTAAACTGCAATTTTTTAATTGAATAATAGGAAATTACAATTAATAACATCAAAGTTGATTACCTCATCTTCACCACCTTGATCCTCGATTTCAATTTGTGCGGAGTTGATCGCGATCTACCCATTGTAATTCGAATGCTATTAAAAAGCAATTCTAAAAACGCACTTACAGATTCAAAACAGCACAACACTGACGCAATCCAAACAAGTTTAAATTACAGTAATTACCTTGTACAATAATTCACGGAAAGTTGTTAGTAAGAGTAAAAATTACTAATTATTACAACTTAGTAAATTAACAACGACCTTCGCATGAGAAAATACAAGCGGAAATGGAAAAAAGTGGCGCATGAATTTCGTCAAGTTGTTACCAAAGTACTTCGTGTACTTGTTTCACTTAGGCACTTAGGTTAGCGTAGGTTAGCAAGTAGCGTTTAAGGAGAAAAAATTTTTTTTTCCTTTTTTTGACGCGCGGCAACTTAGTGGACAAAAGACGACCATTCAATTTCATAAATAAATAGACGTGTTCCAAGCCATTGGTGAAATTAGGAAATCATTAAAAAGGTTATGCTCATTAAAAAATTGTAATAGTTTGGAAATAATATTAAGTTATTTAAAAAACATTTAAAAAAATTCGCAATAATGTCAATGAAGATAAATAATTAAATTTCGTCAAGTTTGTGGAAATGATAAACGAATGTTACAAACAAATAAATAACAAAGGATTTTGACGATGTTTTCGTCCCCCAATTTTTTTTGAGGAGTTTATAAAAGCCCATTGTGTTTTTTACGTGTAAACCTTCCCACATGATCAGGACCAGAAATGGAAATGAAATTTCTTCGGGAATATTCCTGCAAGGAAGAGATCATTCCAAGACTTCTTCTCTTCACCTCTTCACCTGCTGACTACATCACGAAAAGGTTACTCCTAGCAACAAGGCTAAACTGCTCAAAGTGTAAGTGTCCATTTTTACAAGTGTGTTTTTAATCCTGTGTTTTTCCGTACATTATTTACTTATAATAGTAGAAATATCGAAGTAATATTGGCAAGACTTAAGTTATCAGTGCCAGCAGCAAAATGGAAGAATTGGGTGACAAGTTGCACCCGATCATCGTGAACAAGAACGTCGTCCAAATGAAGGAAGCATTTCTCCGTGGGATTGCAACAACTGAAGAGGAAAAAACCGAGGTAATCCTTTTATTTCAAATATCCTAATCGTGTCTCATTGGTACCAGATTTGGCTACTAGTAGTGAATTTGGCTACTTTTCAGGTCAATTTTTGACCAAAATTTTGCGTTCGCAACATTTAGTTTTAGCTACTTTATCGGCCACTTTATGAAATGTAGAACTTTGCTTGAAAAGTGTTAATTTGTTTTACAAAGTATTAATTTAGGCAACTTATTAATAGTTGACAACAAGTGTAGCTAACGTTTTTTTATAACTCTAAAGTAGGAAAAATTTTCTATTTTGAACTGAGAGCAATACCAATTGTCTAGTTTGCATCAAAAGTTGCTACTTCATCAAAGAAATGAACGAGTTTTAAAACCTTAAAAGTATTTATTTATAAAAGTATTTTACTCACATCCTTAGATATGTGAAGGACTCCGAGTCGGAAAGGTGTACCAAATGTCGTGGCTCATTCCAAAGGCCGATGGAGAACTTCGAAAGGTGTACGGCCTCCTGAAAGTGGACTGGCATTGCCAAGATTTCAGACAGTTCTGGAATCATATGATTACATCGCATTATATGATGGCCCAAGGTGTAACGTACGGTGTGGCCCAGTTCAATCCAAAAGTTTGGCGGGGACTTGTCGACTTCCACCAAATATGGAAAATCGAACGATTTCCTAGGAAAGATTTCGAAAAGATCAGGTAAATATACTTTATATTTTTTACTATTAAATTAAAATTCTATGTTTACATTTGCTGCACTGTGAAGACAAACCTCCGTATGATTGTTGCAGGTCTTACTACGGCATCGAGGACATCGTCAACGGACCAGCAATTGGTGCAGTTCGTCTTTGTCCGGACAAAGGACACGATACAAGTAAATTTAACTTAATAAGAGTACGATTTAAATTTAAACTGAAATGAGTACGGATATGGCACATTATAAAATCTTTTATTTTAACCTGTACAGGTGAGGACACCTCCGAAGACGAGGACACGGGGACAGAGAACCCCATGTACGACATCAGTTTCTGGTGCGATCCAAAAGGAGACAAGGAACCGGATTTGAGAAAAGGGGCTGTCAAGCGGGCCCGATATATTTGCTCTGACGAAATGAATCAACTCAAGAATTTTCACATTTTCGACAGGAGAGAAAGACGGGAGGTAAAAGCGATTTATGATAAATGCTGTTTGATAGGCTGGAGCACAGTAAGAATTGTTTTGTCATTTATGTCTTAGGTAGCAATGAATTAACTGTACTTGTGAAATTTGTTTTGTTTCAGGCTTTTAAAGCCAACAATGTCGGCCAGTACCATTTTTTGGTAGCAAGACGTCCAAACACCAGTGGAACGCACTTCACAGCTTGTGCATTTCTTAGGCAAAAGTTGGAGACTGACGGAGACAAGCTGAACGGGAACGTCGCATCCTACCTGTACCTGTTTGGAGGGCAGGTCCTGTATCCCAGGAGCGAAATTAGGAAGTGCGACTTCGTGGTGACGTCCTCTGACTTGCTGCACATGGCCCCCGTAAAGGAAGAGACGTTCAGAAAAGTCTGTTGGGCGATCACACAGATGACCACGGAACCACATGGCAGTACCTCTGAAACGAGTAGCGCAGAAGTTGACTACAACCTGTCTGAAACTGAAGGTAAATTATTACACTTTATATTTATTGGTATACAGTCTTTTCTATTTCGATAACTTTATTTAATACATGTATAAACATATTGCAGGCTCCGAAGGTGAAGAGACCATGCAAACCGGAAACCAGACACCGGAGTCATCCGTCGAAAGTTATGTGTCGCAGAGAAACCCGACTCCGGACTCTGATCTCGACCGATACGTCGATGCTCTTGTTGAAGCTCATGTCGACGACATGATTATTGGACAACAAATAGAGCTGTTGCGATGGAATCCCATTTCCCAGAGATGGGAATAATTATGAAGCTAGCTGCTGGCACTGAAGTTCTAAATTGCCTACCATGGCATAATCATATCCTAAACTGACCAAAGTTCAATGGTAATGACTGCAATGTCATTTGTTTAATGATGTGAAATAATAACCGGTGTTAAAAATATACCTTTCAGGTATCGGACTCGATTTCTCGATTAACGGTGATTCAATTTCAAGATGGCTTTCATTCCATACAACTACTCAGCCGAGGGTGAGTGTGATATTTGTAATAACAAGTTAGGCAGTTTATTGTTAACGAAAATTGAAATGAAATTTATTACAAATACCTATTAAATTCGTGTACCTTAATTTCAGAGCTTCGAAGGATCGATGACACGGTTGAAAGGTGGCACGAGGTAGTCACTCACGCTGACGCCGTCGTCGGGAGGATAAGAATGAGGCTGTTCAAGCTCGAAGAAGCACACAGGAATGGAAAGGAATTCTTCAAGTGAGTTATGTATGAATTGAAGCCAGTTATGACTGCAACTGTTATTAATTACTTGCCTACCTCCTCAAAAAGGTCCATTTTTAAGTGAATCATATTCTTGCAGATTCAAACTCAGCGAAGACAAGTTCTGGAAACTCGAGAAGGACAACGATGACCACATTCGAAAACGCTTGAAGTTCATCCGTAAGATCAAGATCTTCGAACAGGACTACCGAGAGGACCGCCAGAAGATCCTCAGACAGTTACGCCTTGCCAAGACCCGTCTGGACCAGAAGAAGGCACACCAAGAAAAGGCAGTCTTCAAGCAGACTAAAGCAAAGGCAGGCTATCTCTAAGTTTCAACAGATGAGAAATAATGAAAAATTGCAGCTGATAGCAAAGGTCTTTTAATCAAGTAATAAATTACATACTACAATGTTTGTATCGAGTAAATCAAATGACCCGGTTTTTATATGCAAAGATGCTGAATCTGACTTATTTTCGCGATAGCTTAAGTAACTTAAATTATGGAAAATTATTATATGAAAATTTTGAAAATCAACTTGTCAAATTTTGTCACATCAATTATACTTAGTCATGAAAATTGTTATCATTAACAATTCAAAACTGTAACGAATCAATAAAATGTGTAGCGTTCAAATAATGTTTATTAATTTTTTTCTCAGAGTAACAAATCATTGCTACAATGTTACGTAGATTTTGTAAGGTTTGCATTATTTGGGAAGTTGTAGTAGGTTAAAGGGAAACATTTGTTTGAAAGTTGAAGTGGAAAGTCAGGAGGTATCTACGTTGCAGGGGCACCATGCACGACTCTACTTGCCTTGCATGAAACTTGTATTGCAAAACGTGATATTTGCAAATTTGCAAATATACCTGAAACATATACTTCCTACTTCGTATTACTTCCTATAACATTTTAGCATACAAATTCCTCCTCTGTTAAAACTGGTATTAATACATGCGCAAATTCGTGGTATAAATTTGGACGGGTGAATTTATTATTTATCAGTGATAGACACAGAATACAAGAAGATGGAACGTCTCCCTGCTTTGAATCAGCGTCTTGTGTAAGATAATTTCAATTGTCACTAAATTTTTTTAAAGTAATATTGGGACACTAACCAAAAATCGTACAATGTGATCATTTTTAAAGGGCACTAAGGGCAGAGCTCCAGTCATCACCTACAGAACAGCGGAGATTACAAATTCTCATTGAAATAAGGTCGACACTCGAGGTGTGTACTTATAATCAACCCATGTCCTAGTACCTCGAATGCGAAATAAATAAATTTACTTTCGTATTTCGCTTTTGGTATTTGGACAGGGACACAAGTTGATTAAATGTAACCCAGGAAATTAGGGACATCCGAACAGCTGATATTGAAAGGGTTCAGAGGGAGAACACAAACATGTCTATTGCCCTGGAGAAGCTGAACAGGATTTATGGACCTCGGGAGCATTAAAAATATGTAAGAAAACGTAATCAGAGGTAAATTTCATTGTCAAAGAGGTAAAATAAAAGTACACCATTGAAACTTTTTTTATGCAAACTTTTATTTAATAGTCTCTGTATGAGCGTAAAAAATAATTAGTAATAACCAGGAAAAAAATTGCACTAGGCTACTCTGGGTTCAAAATGTCGTGGCAAGCAACAAGACAGTTAATATAGTGCCTGCCACCATCGTCCGGGTAAAGCTCTTCAATTTGACGAAGCACAGTGACATATTCTGGATCTCTTATGATTTCAGACAAAAAATTCCTCTTCAATTCTTCCTTCATCCGTTTCACCTTCCTTTCTGCCCTCAAACGGTACCCCGGGCACAAGTACAATGACGAATACTCAGTCTCACGCCGGGGAACGGCCTCAACATTGAAGAGAGCCTGTCTTGGCCCTTCAAATTCCAAGTCGTCCACTTCGTCTCCCTCAACGTCAGAGTTCTCCGGCGTCTCAACTTGAGTCAAGACATCCTTTAATTCCAATTCCCATTTCTTTATTTGTTTGTCACACTCTGTCGTCTCCAGATTCAATTTCTCCAGCTCCATGTGCTCCATAGTAATTAATAGTAGTAGTCCCAGTAACTGTGTAGTAAATTTGTACAATGTTGAATAAAAATTGTATTCACATGAATGCGATGTAAAAGAGGTCACGTTTGCTCAAAAATTATTAAGCACAGATGCTTACTGCATGTAATTTGCAACATGCCTACTGCATGGATTTTGCAACTAGACCCACCACACCTTACTAATGCAGTTGTGACCCACGATGTCGCACGGACGTGCTTGAGATAACTGTAGAGATAACCGTCATGAACAGACGATGCACGCAAGCAAAAGACGTTAAAAATTTTAAAATATTTCATGGGCGGGAAAATAATGACCTGACAAAACCACCACCTTTCAGTTATAAATGTCCTCAATGTTCATATATCTAAAGACCAAAAATAAGTTTGAAGTCATGTGTAGTTGAAACCACAATGTTTATTTATCACAAACTTACCGAGCGTAAAAATGTGAACATAATTTGGTGTCAAATGTTGAGTAACAAGGACGAAATTAATATTACAATTTGTCTACGTATCATAATGTACAAGTACATAAGAAGGTTTAACAAATTTGAAGTTGAATAGGCAAAGTAAATTATCACAAATATTAAGGAAGACATGACCTGTAGGGACGAATAAGTCATGATATGATATGAAGCATGTTAAGCTCTGTATCAGTCGGAAAAGACCAAATAAATATTGAGATGATATGAACCATGGTAGGCTCGGCATGACCAGTTACGAATATTTAATGTTGAGATGAGATGAACCATGGCAGGCTC
>JAIXOW010000146.1 GCA_027486615.1 Oxalobacteraceae bacterium
GTGTGTAGTAGATACGTGCAAAGTTTGAAAACACGTATGACGCGTAATCAAGTGGAGGTAACGGCCTCGAAGTCATCTGCAATTGTATTGACGAGCCTGGCCTTAGCATACATTACCAATAACAGTTGCGTTTTCCTAGTTGCCAGTTGTTGAATCCTTACTGGGTTGTTGTAACCCTTTTTCAACAAGATGAACACAAGTTGATTGTACGTGTCGACGATAATCTGTTTAGCTTTGACCTTTTCGGTCTCTAGCTCAGAGTGTGTGACTCGTCTAAGTTTTAGGTTACCAAAATGTCTGATTAGGAATTTATGCAAACGTGTTAGTACTTCAAATGCTATGTTAATCGACATCTGGTAAAAAAATTCTTGTTACATATTCCAAGTATTTAAGTCAATGTTAGAAGTGTGATTGATCTGAATGTGCTGGAGTAACTGATCATATTGTTGAATTAAGTCAATAATGAACATTGGGTGTACCGCGATACCACTTTGCGCGCACTTCTGGTTGCCGTATTTGTATAGGTCTGCAGCATGCGCTAGAGCGCTCATTGCTTGCCCTGCTTCATTCGTGACCGGCAATGACGCGTAAAACGCGGTTAAGCTTCTCATTAGCTTAGTTAAATGTTCGACACTCATACTTTGAGCGTTTTATGCTTTGCGCCTCTGAAGTCTATAAAATAGATGTCAATTATGCGAATTATTTTTATTACTAGCAATGTTATTATAATTGCTACTAATGTTTGAAATGAGTACATCACTACTATTCACCTTTTATGTTCGATAAGACATGTACTTCTTCCTCTACAATCGTTATTGTCTCATACATTTCGTGTATGTTTTCCATTAATGTTTTGTACAATGCCATATACATTTGTCTGTCACTTTCAGTGAGATAGTGATCAAATGCAGTTATTAATTTCGTCCATATATGGTAGATAAACAATCTCATATGTGTGGACATAATGTATCTAAATTCTGTCAGATTTTTCGGCATTGGCGGTTTATCCAGTATCATGCCATTTAGTTCATGCATTAGATCAAAGAATGTTTTCTTGAATACTCTTCTTGCTGTTTCAGAATTATGGCATCTTGCCAATACTATTCTTTTTGATGGCATTGAGCATAGTTTCCAAATCTTTGGATCATAATGTTTTCTGTATCTCATCCTAATGAAAGGGTCCATTTTTTTCGTTTGTCTTACCCTTAAAATTCCGGATGAGGTATGATTGATGCTGGTTTTTCCACTTTGTGGATTCGATTAATTGAGGCGTTAATTTCCTTGAGTACCGCCATATAATGAGGCAAATGGTCGTCCAATTTGTGGCCTGCTTGGACCATTCTGTCCATTGATGTCACAAATAGGAATGTGAATAGCGATGCCATATCAATGGCTGTTTTGTACTCTACTAGTCTGCCTACTGGCCAAAATCCAATAATGTCTCTGCATTTAATGAGCATATTCAACAATCTCTCTTGAATTGCAAATTTTGGTCTAAAATTGCATCTTAACAGGATTATTTTGTTTTCAGTGAGAGGAGTGTTGAATGAATATGCTATTGAGTTGAGCATAACATTGAACTTATCTTGTAGATCTTGTACTTGCTGTACTACTTGAAGACCGATTTTGTCTTTTGTTTCATACAATAGACATGCGTATATCTTTATATGAATATTTCTGTGTGCTGAACATTCTTTGGTTTCAGCATTTTTAAGTCTGGGTAATAGGAGCATAAACTGTGTGGTCTCTTCCAAATAGCCTAATAGTAGGTCTATTGTTGGGTGGTTAGACACCAATGCTTGCTCTACTTCGTCACTCTGTGCGTACGTATACACTTGTGGCTCCATTTTCCGAATTTATTTGCGTTATTGGAGGAATTGGTGGGACTTCACCTAATGGTGTATGTCGAATCAAGTAATTGTCTACTATTCTAGACTGTCTTACTTTTATTTCAATATTGACCATTGTCATTGTTAAATTAATAAATTCTTGGAATCGTGTTTGCTCTGCTACGTTATTCAATGCATGAGGATAACTGTGCTGTTGCAATCTTTGCAAATCCTCTATTAGTTTATGCAAGTGATTAACAATTTGTACCTCTTCCATTCATGAGGCTTTATTCGTGATTTTTGAGCACTTGGTATGTTGACACAGCCAGTCTGTGATATGCTGCTGTCAGCTTGATTTGTTCATCTTGTGTTAAATCTGGTTTCACCATTAGTCTACTGAGTTCAATTAACGCTAGCTTAATGCGTGGCAAAGCTGTTAATTTATCAGGACATTGTTTGAGGCTTTGTGAAATGCTGTTGCATCTTTCAGTAATGTCTTTGACATTGATTTTATTATTCGGATGCATTTGGACTTCTGACATTTTGTCTGTTTATGAACCGATTTGCATATGCTATTTCAAGGTTTCTAATTGCCCTTTGCATGCTTCTTACTGACTGTAGAAGTTCTTCCACTTCTTCTCTGAAATGCCTGATTTGGACTTCTACTGGCGTGTGTAATAGTCTTTGCCTATTAAAGTTAGGCTGTCTTCGTTGATTTTGCCTGTCTGGGGATTGTCTGTTTGGTGAATCCCTGTTGGGTGGTGAATTTTCACTTTGCCATGCCATTTGGACTTGTGGTCTGAACATAGGCCTATTTACAAGTGCCTGTAGTGGACGTCTTCCAACATAATCTCTGGGAGGCAAAGGAGGGAATCGTTCTTCCTCATTTAACAAATTATGGGCTCTTGGCCTACTGTGATTTGTTTGTTCTGGCATTGCTCATATGTAGGTAGGTCTCTTTCTTCTTTGTCCTTCTCAATTATTTGAGTGACTAATGTATTGAACTCTAATTTGTTCAATTTTCGCTTTTGCTTTTCCGGAGACTTCTCCTTTTTTGGTTGCGATTTAGGCTTATTTGTCTGATTTTTACCGTTTTTGCTGAGTTGACGTGTGTCATATAATACTCTGGTAAAAATGTCGATTGTGTGTACTGGCTTGCCCTTTGGGTTCTCGCCAACAATCGCGTCGAAGGCTTTGA
>JAIXOW010000010.1 GCA_027486615.1 Oxalobacteraceae bacterium
CAAACCACCACTAGACTTCACCTAGACCCCGGCTGTACACTTAAACTATTTAACCACACCCTCAGATCGGACGAAAGTCTAAGACTAAAACCCGAACCCTTACTCTGGACATGGGCATTCGACCCATTGACCCTCCCTTCCGAAACCATGGCACAGGCCAAACACATAGATGACCATATCAACCTAATTAAGACCCACATAGCCACCTTACAAAATGAAACTGTCAAAGACTCCGAATTTCCCACACAAATTTCCGATACGTTAACCAGCTCTATTTCTACTTTCTCGGTTCTATTTTGGACGATGTTCGGACTCAGCCTGCTGGGCCTGGTCTTCTTGACGTGTTGGTACTGCGGAGCCCGTAGGAACAGGTACACGCGAGCGCAACTCCGACCAGATGAGTTGCCGATGTCCATCTCGCAAATCGCGGACCTCAACCTTCCGGACGCCGACGGCCGCCGTCGCTAAGATTCGCCGGAATAATATAATCTGTACTAACCCCAATTTTTATAACTATTGTATATTGTGTACCATGTTACTAACACTGCTATTGAGCACTTGGACTCCATAAAGGGGAAGAGTGATATCGTAAATGATAGACTCAATAACTAATACTCGATCTATCTCTATTAGTATGTAAACGGTCTATCTGTCTGGGCGAGGAAACTCGACCCAAGCTGTGTATAAAGCGACGCCAAACCAAACTGGCGTCAGATATCTAACACGAAATAAACATCAGTTGTTACACAGAATACAAAGCGTTCGGACCTTCACTAATTTACAATAGTGGTGGCAGCGCTTTTGAAACTTAAAAAGTTAAAACGTGCTAACTTTAACAAGTCTCAAAGCATCGCAACTCATCGCCTTCGAAGTATCGCTATCGCTACCAGAAGTATCAAACACGCATCATGAATCAAGCCTTGATGCAAGCAGACCTCGCCAAGCTTCCAATATGGTCGGGGGACTCAGCAAAAGACGGGTACACCGTCGAACAATGGTGCAAGCGGGTCGACAAGGCCGCCGCCTCGGCCGGATGGGACCCTGCCAACACCATGTCATACGTCTACAACGCGCTCAGGGGAGACGCGCTTCGCTGGTATGAATCCCTCAAACGATTCAATATCAACGATAATGATTGGCCCTCCGTCAGGGCCGAAATGTTGGACGCCTATAGCCGAGTGCAAACGGCTAGAACCGCGGTCGTCAACCTCTCAGACCTCAAACAGGGCGCATCGGAGTCCGTCACAAATTTCGGCTCGCGGGTCGCCAGAATCGTCGATGATCTGGAGATTTTAATGCCCGCAGCGGCCAGAACTCCGGCAGGAGTTACATGGGCCGACGAAATTACAGCACTCGCCGGATGGGGCGGGGTAGCAGCAGCTATCAAAACAACACAGCTACAAAACGCCGCAAACCGGGTTATCTGGAACACATATAACCATCTGGGCGTGCAGCTGTTCATCTCTAACCTCAAACCTGTTTTTCGGGATGAAATGCTCAAAGCACCTCCAACGGACCTCAACGCCGCCATCAAACAAGCACGACAGCTAGAAAAAATCGTGCTTAAACCTGAAAATACATCTGCCTCGGTCTCGGAACTGCAGCAAGAGTCCACGGGGCACCACGACAACGTTGATGCAGAAATCGCGGCACTATCAGCCCAATTCCAGGCCCTAATCAAAAAGCGCAATGGCGCCAACGGCCGTGGAGGACGAGGGGCTGCCAACGGCAATCGCGGAGGTCGAGGAGGTCGAGGACGTGGAGCACCCAGAGGAGGTGGCGCAGCTAACGGTAACAGCTCATATAACGTGTGCAGGTACTGCAAAAAGCCAGGCCATCTCCAGAAAGTCTGCAACTCCAGGATCAAAGCGGGGGCTCCACAGGTGGACTTAAATGGCAAACCGTACACCTACGCGCAGGAGATGGAGGAGGACGAGCAGGGTACCGAGAGCGGGGCCGCTGGTGGCACCGCCAACCCGTGGGCATCTCCATCATTCGAATGGGACTCCGTGCAAGAACTGGATTTTTGTTAACCGACGGCACAGCGCCCAGATGTGACCGTCGTGCGGGTAACATTGTTCTTGTTGATGAAATTCAGATCAATAAAAATTTACCTACTATTTCTATAAATGTTATGGGCAACCACAAAGCTGAGTACAGACCTTTCATAAACGTAACAACTCAAAATGTAGAGGGCACATGGCTGTACGATACAGGGGCGTCAGTTTCTTGTATGTCCCTAGAGCAATTCCGGCGCATTGCAATAGATCAAAGACCAACAAAGCAAAATCCGCAAATACGATTGCTATCAGCAGCAAAAACGGAAATCAATGTGATCGGGCTCTTTTATTTGCAAATTAAAATCCTCAACAAACTTTTTCAACACCCGGTACACGTATGCCATCCAATGAACCAAGGGGGTATCATTGGCATGGACATCATTAAACGTTTAGGGTTAACATACTTGCCGGCCCGCCAATCGTTCACTTTCGACAAGCACATTGCGGTTGACAAAGACCAACA
>JAIXOW010000156.1 GCA_027486615.1 Oxalobacteraceae bacterium
AATTTTTTTGTTGATTATTTTTATGATGTTTTTCTTGATCAATACAAGAGGAACGAGTTGAGTTGTTTAGTTCAGTAGTAGTAAGGAGTGTAGTGTCCAGAACACCAAACATATCAGTCCAGTTAGGTACCATAAAAAATGCAGTGCATGTATTGACAGGTATACTTTTTTGGCCTGCTTTGCTGGAGATACGGTTGAAAGCTTCCGGGCTATTAGCACCGTGTATTCATACCATCCTCTCAGAGAAGCCGCTGTCGAGGTTCAAAAAGTTATTCTACAATGCATTTTCGATAATGCACAGGATGGAGCACTTTTCTGTGCCATACCATTTTTGTCTTTTGTGGATTCGTCGCGCGGAACGCTCTTTATTTTTTGTCACACAGATCTCAAAAAAATTTTTGTTCTTTATTTTGATTGGATGATTTTTTAAGCTTTGGTAATTTTATAGAGATTTTTAGTTTTTATTGGATCGTAATTTTTTGAAGGAAATTTGATTGGATGGTTTTGTAATTTTATAGAGATTCAAGTTACTAAATTAGATGTCTATGATAAAATTCCGCTGTCTGCGCAGCTTTCAATTTAGTTTGTTTTGAAATGTATTCTCATTTGGATTGGTGTCAAGCAGGATACCAGCTGGGAAGACTTAGGGAAAATTGGATGTCGACTCCTTTCAGACTTTTCATTTCTCGAGAGAAAAAAGTTTTTATCGACAATTTGTTCACGTTTTTACACTTGAAACTTAAAAATAAGTTGTTTGAAGTTCATGAATTGGAAGAGTTCTATCGTCAGGTGGCAATTATAAGTTCCGAAATTGAAGAGGTTCTTAAAAATTTACGGTGCTAAAAAATGGGAGCTGAAGAAGACAATAAAAATTTAAACCAGCCGGCTGTCTGTGTTCGCCACAAGCAAAACTCTTTTTTGACAACATTTTTTTCTGTTTCTTATCTTGTGGTCTTTTTTGGAGATAAATTTCGGGACAAGTCTTTGTTCATCTCCGTTTGTGACATCGACGACGACGACGACGACGACGACGACGACGACGACGACGAAGACGACATCATTGATATTGAGCAAGATGGTCGAGAAATATTTATGTGGACCGGACTAACTGTCAACCATTTTGACATTGTTCACAGAATTACTCGTATTCTTAAACTCATTCCCGACAAGTTTGCGACAGGTTGCGCGATTGCAGCCGAAAATCTTCCCGGCGATACAGGAGAGTTTCTATTGAACTTGGTGGCCAAGCTTTACGACGAAAGTCTTTCCGAGGCCGTGGAAAAAAATTACCCGAATTCGTTTGTCTCTACTCTCTTTGATTTACGGGAATCTTATCGGGAGATTACAGCTGCATTTGTCAACAGGGAAATCGATCAGCGGGAAATTGAAGACTTTTTGAGACGGTGTCAGCCCGTTTTAAATGCGGCAACAATTGTGGTTGATTGGGCTCACTCTCAATTAACTCATTATCGCAAAAATCAAGCGTATTCGGATGACGTTTCAGAAAAACTTTTGGATCTGTGTTTAGATCTTAATTCTAAACCTAATTTGCTTTCTGAATATCGACAACTACGACGGGAAAATGAGCGAGGCTGAAGAGGGGGAAATTGATTCAGCAGACGATTCCAATTTTTTTGAAATCGAAGATACAGCTGATCCGTCTATCTTTAATATTGACTCTGCTTTTGGTGCCACAAACAATGAATTTTTGTACATAATTAAGTTTTCTGAAGATCCCGACACTCGTGAATACAGTTTTATGCTTGGTCTTTCCTATTTGGAAAGTGACGACGAGGACGACGAGGAAGATGCTAACAACGACATTTTTACGTGGGAAAATTTGTGCTTAAATTATAGACCATTATTTCTTGACTTAATTCAGCTTCTTATATCTCTACCCGAGTTGTTTGCTTCTCGTTATCGGGATTGCGTGATGTCTAGCGACGCTCTAGTGTGGTCGGTAGAAGAGTCTCATCGCTTTCTGACCATTTTAGAACAAGCTCGCCAACTAAATTTTTCAGACTCTATTATTCAGACAATTTCTCTTTTGAATCAAGAATACATTTCCGTTTTAAGATCTTTTGAAAATTTGACGATAACTCAATTTGAAATTAACAATTTTTTTCGCAAATGTCAGCTCGTCTACGACGCTTGTCAAGTTTATGAAAAATTTGGTGTTGGCGAACTTGTTAATCTTAGCAGACATCATTGCTTTTCTGATAATTTTATTTTAAATTTGTATCGTGTAGTGGCCGAATTTAATGCTAGCGATCAATCTTTGAATAGTAAATTTTTAAATATTTTGACCGACTAAAAATATATTGAGAATTCGATTGTTTTCAAACAATGCGATTGAAATTCTATACTCTTCATTATTTATATATTTGATTTATACCTTTGAAAAATAAGAAGATTAATAAAAATTTTGAAAAAATTTATTTAACTTTACTGAAAAAATATTGAAAAATTTCGTATTTTTTAGTTTGAACCATTTGTAATTTTTTCCACGAGATAGTTAAACAGCTCAATTTGTTTTTCATTTTTTTTGATTTTTGTTTCGAGCAGCTCTTTCACCCTTTTCCGTTGTCCTTTTCTCTGGTGGGGTCGGTTGGCCATCTCGATGAGCTCGTCAACGTTCATTTCTGAAAAAACACAAAAGATGGTTTAGCACACACACAATAATATTTTAAAATAAGTAGAATAATTATAAGGAACGCCACACACTAAAGTTAAATAAATTTATACTATATACATTATTTTATCACCTTCCTTCTTTCCTTACAACAAGCTTGTCGTCTGAAAAAAAAGTTTTTATGAGAAAAAAATAATTATGACGCTACAAGACAGCTAAAAGAGTTATTTCAAGATTGAGCTCGAGCTAGAAAAAATTGAGTGTACCATATCTGAAGAAACGTCTTCTTCCGAAGAAACTTTTCTTCGTGACATCGTTCCCTTTTTATATTATAAGAATATTTAAGCGATGTAATTTTTTAAAAAGTAAAGAAAGCTTGTTTAAAAGTAAAAAACAAACTACTTAATAGTCGCTCAAATAATTTTATATAAAAAAACCAGTTCTATTTCTACAAAATTGTTGTGTGGTGGGGGTGGCGGTGGCTGAAAGGAAGGCGGGTTGTTTAGAGCTTCTGCCGCGTCAGCCGCTGCAGAAGTGCTAGGCCCACGCTTAAGCCGTGTCTCTAAATTTTGAGCTCCTGGATGTCCTTGAAGCCTGTAAATAATATTTCTATTATAAGTATTTTAATAAAAAGAATAATAAATGTTTTTTATTTTTAATTAAATGTTTTTATTTTTAATCGAAAAATAATTGGGCGGGTTACGCTCCATCAATTTGTAAAAAAGATAATTAGTTTTATATGACGTTACGTAATAATTGGTTCTCTTACTCTCTTAGAAGATCTCTTTTGAATGCTTCCGCGTCATCGTGGGCACGTGCGCGATGTCGATCAAATCGAATCTAAAAAGTTTGACAACAAATTGAATTAAAAAATTTGAAAAACGAGTTAACATAATTATTAAATTTTATCAGGCAAAAAGTTATTACATTCATTTCTCTTTTGTGCTGGACGTGCTTAACGATGACGAAAGCTAGTCCAATCGTCAAGAGAATTGTCGTTGCTCCGATAAGTCCGTATGCCAAATTGTGGTTTTCAAAATTTCCTTTCGATTCGCTCGTTTCTGGTTCGACGACATTCTCGAGACTCGAACTTATCGGCTACATTAAAAAAATCTGAATAGTCACACGGGAAATTTTATTGACATTGATTGACGATGACACTTTCCGTTTCACTGAACTTTTTAAGTGGCTATCGGATGTTATCAAACAAATTTTTGACAGCTCGATTTTGATAAATTAGATTAGGAATGTAATTATTTTAGCCAAATTACGTAGCAATCTCATTAAGAGCCATCGAGATTATGAAAAAATATGTAAAATATAAAAAAACTTACAGGAAGACAAAACGATTTGATCATTTCTTCGGTCGCACACTGAATTTCGTAATTTTCTCTGCACAGGCAGAGGCCTCCCTGGCATATTCCGTATTTGTCAATATTTTCCAAGTTGGAAAACAGGGTTATTAAGCACGTTAGATTAGCAATTGCTGACATTTTTATTTGACTTCTTAATGCAACTGTTTGAGTTTGAATGAATTATAATAATGTGCAAGCGGCAAAAGTGCTTTATTTCTTTGATTGATTATATTCGTGTTATTGTTTCTTTTGATCCGCTAATTAGTTGCGCCAGTCAACGGGTCAGCGGGACCGATTAAAGAAAAAAATGTTTTTGTTTTGTATTCAAATTCTCTTATGACTTTGAATTTCTTTTTTTCCTCTTCGGTGGCTAGTTTTTCTATCAGATAGAAAACATATGAGTAGGCATCTATTTTTTGCATGACAATTGGAATTGACGGGTGGAACCAGATTTGGCTTTCTGTTGTGAATTTAAATTCGTGGTGAATTCCGTAAATTTGCGACATTCTTGATATATCCGAATTGTAATAAAGGTAATCTCTTGTAATGTACATTTTATTTGATGAGGAAATTTTAAAGAGGCACTCTTTAATCTTTGTGTAGACTTTATTTGAGTCTGGCTCCAAATTGTAAAATACCCCTTCCAGCTTGTGACCTGGAAAGCATCTTTGGTGAAAGTTTGCCACGCTCGTTTCGTCGCAAACTATAATTTTGACGTTGGCCGTTTTTACGGTGATTTTGTTTGATAGTCTCCAAGAGTCTGAAAAAGTGCACTCTGAAAAGTCTTCAACTAATTTTTTTACGTCGGAAGAGAGGATCGGTTGATTGTGCATGTACGACTCTTCTCTTCTTTCTTGAATGAGAACGTAGAAGCGCTCGGCCGAGACCGAAATTTCTACCGTTTCTCCCGGAAGATTTATCCACTTGACAATTTCGAGAGTTATCTTGTCAACGTAAATAATTCGGTGGTGTTGGTGTCCCGGTTTTCCGCACATGACAATAAAGTAAAAAAAATTGGAATTTGGATTTGGCAGTATGAAAAAATTTGAGACAATGTGTCGAAAGGTTCGGTCCGTCACTGCCTGATCGAGTTTTCCCATTGTTTTCATTAAACTCAATTGACTGATTTTTATTCTTCTTTCTTCTCCGTTTATCTTTAAAACTGTCATGACATATCTTTCCGCTGACGCAAACATCGCAGTTGAGCCGTCCACCCAAAGGTACTTTGTATTTAGTCCGCTGCACATTTCGAAAGTACCGAATGTCGAAACTTCCGAGATCGCTTTTTTTTTCGGGTTGTACCAAAAAAAGGAGATTACCGTCGTTTCTTTTCCCCTCATTGCGAGAAGATATTCTCCAGAGGGAGACCAGTTTATTCCGTAATATCTGTCGCTCACTCGGGTGGTAAACATAATTTGTCCGTTTTCTTTTCTATCTTTTCCTGCGTAAGTTATGACAGTTATATCCCCGCAACTAAGCAGCGCCAAAAGATCGTATGCGGGATTGAAGCTGAGACACGTAATGGAACAATTTGGAAAAATGTCAATTTTCCAATTGAGCTTTGGTTTTCGAAGAACGTAATATTCTCTTAGAAGGTCTTCCCCTTTTTTTATAGCCAGTAGCCTCGCTTTTGACGGATAGTAAAAATGAAAATGTTCCAAAGTGCAAGTTTCCCTTTTAAACTTTTGTAGCATTTGCGAATTTTCGTACCAAAAGTATGTGAGGAGGGTCGGATCGGCGCATGCGGCAAGTTTGACAAACTCTTTTGCGTTTAGAAAAGAGATTATCATTGAGATTACGAGAATCTGGTTTCTTTCCAACAGTAAGTTAATAACTCCGACCCCAAAGATGAAATGTCTTAAAAAGTAAAATTTATATCTCGGAGTTTGAGAATTAAATTTAGAACTTTTCTTGAGCTTTGCAGCGTACATTTTTTCCTCTTCCGTCAAACAGTCTGGTTCAAAGATTCGAACTTTTTTTGCTTCGCTTGCCATGATCTCACTTTTTAAAAAAATAAGCACAAAGAAAAAAAACTTTGATTTATTTTTCTTTTGTTCCGCGTTTAATTGCCGCACAAAGTTAACTGAGTGCGTCAAGAGAAAAGAGAGAAAATTATTTTCCAAAAGCTTTATTTTTCACGAAAAAATCGGGAACGTTACAAAATTTTTTGACAAATCGATGGATGGCAATTAGGGGAGGTCTGACGATAGCCTCTGGAGTGAGGAGGGAAATTACGTAGTCGATGAGCGAAATTTGTTTCTTTTCCCCCGTTTTTGACATAAAAGTAACCGACAAATCCTGCCTTCTAATGTATTTCGGATTGACGCAATTTGATATTATCGAAAAAACGGAAATTGCCTCATTTTTTACCGGAAGATTTTCTACAAACTGACCAAATGTTTTTTGAAAGTCTGCTATCTCCCCGTTTGAATTTTCAAAATTTCCCGACTCAAAACTTCCCCCCACGGTTGCCAAAATTTTTTTATTTTGAAAGAGAGACTTTTTTGAGTAGCAAAACGTCATATTTTCGCAGTCGAAATAAAAGTATACGTCTAATTTTCCTTCCCCGACAGACTTGAAAAGGTCTATCCATTTTTCAATTTCTCTCTTACCTATTTTGAAATAATTGAAAACGTTTCTGAGGGTTGGAACGTTCGCAATCGAGCTCGTGAAAATGATAAAATTAAAAAACCCCAATAAAGAATAAACTTGAGTCTTATATATAGCGTGGCTGGCACAAATTATTTTTTGTGTTTTGTGATGGGCCTGATAGTTTATGGCTGTTCGCAACTGCTGTTCGTCTCTTTTTGAAATGTGTATTATATCTTCGACAACAATGCATGATTTTTTTTCAGTATTTTCTAGTTGGTTAAAACTAATATTTTTAACTTTCGGAAAAACTTTTCTGTACTTTGCACTATCTTTTGCGTCAACGTTTATTAGGTAGAGTTTGTAGCCGCACTTTTTATTTTTACTGCAGCAAGATTTTTCCACAATTTTTTTAACCAGTGTTGATTTCCCCGTTCCCGCTCTGAGAAGAGATTAGTCAAAAGAAAAAAATAGATCATCATTTTTAAAAAAATACTTTTTTTATTTTTATGCACTCACATAGATTATTAGCAATTAAAAAAATTATTTTTTCTCGCGCATTAAAAGGTGCCATTAGGGTGAGACAAAAAAACCTTACAAACTAAGCACGGACGACAATAAGGAGAATAAGAAGATAAAAAACTTACAACTAAATTCATTCATACATATGTACATTAGGCCGTTAATTTTTGACCGAGATGTTGTTGGGTCAAAGCAAATTACAGAGAGAGTTATGTGTGCGTTTTTGCATGTGTACGACAGAAAAAAAAGCGATTATTATATTGGTGATAAAGTAGAAGAAGAAGAAGAGTCAAATCTCAAAATTTACGACGTTACATCCAAGCTGTTAATGTTTGATCCGGATGTTGGTGGGATCAAGCAGATGAGGCGATTAAATTTGTAATGATATCAGTGTCTTAAATAAAGCGAGGCAAAAGCATAATTCAAAAAATTCAAATTCTTAAAAATATTTTTAATGTATTGGGTGCTTTTAGGTGCTTTTAAGAATAAAAAATGTGCGAGTGTGAGTGCATAAAATAGAAAAAAAGTTTAGGTAAAGAGATCTTGGGAAGCTGATGTTATTTTTTTCTCTCTACCTTCCAAGTACGAGGATGGCCCCGTACTTGACTTTTCTTAGTGCCGGATCGCTCATTTTTTCCCTCCTCGTTTTCGATTTCCCTTTGCCGGAGGAGGAGGATGATGTAGATTGTCGAGAGGAGGATCGGGTTCATCGAAAAGAGGCATTTCTTGAGTTTGCTGGATCGCGTCCAAATCAAGTGTCGCGTAATATCGAGGATCTTTTTCGTTTTCTCTGCCGTCGTTGTCTTCGTCGTCGTCCTCGTCGTCGTCGTCGCCGTCGTTGGCAAACTCTGGAGCTTTTTTCTTGTTCTGGGCGTATAGCATTCTAATTCGCCTTTTTCTTTCCAGTCTTTTTTTTGTTACCAGCTCTTCGTCATCTTCGTCGGCACTGGGCATGGGCGTTGAGGGCCCCTTTTGACCAGGCTTTGTCTCAAATTTGCATTTGAGATCGGTCAGATAGTTTTGAAGCTGCTCGCTGTCGAGCAGCTGATTAAATGCCACAAACGGTACGATGCATCCGTTTTTGTCGAAAAAGAATACGTCTCCTTCGGGGGAGGTGTAAGCTTTTTCGCCGCTGTTGCTGCCAGCTTCGTCGGTTCCGGCAGGCCGAGGCTGCTCTCCGTCTTCTGCTGTTACACCCCCCGTTGGGGATGTGGAAGGTTCAAAGACGGACGAGGAAAGTTTCAGTGTTACCATGATGTTTTCGAGCTTGCAGAATGGTGCGACATTGTCTTTGAGCGTGTCTCGATTGAAGTGCCAATTAGATATCGTCAAGACAATGTCGGTGACTTGAGCCGTGCCATTTTTGTCATGCCAATCCAAATGAGAAATTATTTTGTAATCGGAAAATCCCGATCTCGAATTGGCAGTCTGAAAATAATGATTGAGAGACACATAAAAAATAATTCTTTTTATATTTAAAAATTTGTATCCCTTTATTGAAAAAAAAAGTAAAGAAAAAATTACGTTTTTCGTTCCGGTGTATGCTTCGTTCCAAGCGTCGACCAGTTTTTGCGCCATTTTTGCAACTTTTTTCTTTGTATGTTCCCTGTGGTCTAAGAAAAAGGACAGGGCTGTGGGGATGTCAATGATGATCTTGGATTCAGGATGCCAGGGGGAGCTCCAGTCGATCAAGTGTAGGAGAAA
>JAIXOW010000272.1 GCA_027486615.1 Oxalobacteraceae bacterium
ATCAATTCAAGTTTGTTGAAAATGAATGGCTTGAATAATTCCAACGCCATCAATTTAGGCAAACCGCACTGGTGCAGTTTTAACTGTGGACCCACCACGATGACGGAACGACCTGAATAGTCAACGCGTTTACCTAACAAGTTTTGACGGAAACGTCCGCCCTTACCTTTAATCATTTCAGCCAGCGATTTCAACGGACGCTTGTTTGCACCCGTCATTGCTTTACCGCGACGACCATTGTCGAGCAGTGAATCCACCGCTTCTTGCAACATACGTTTTTCGTTGCGCGTAATAATTTCAGGCGCACGCAATTCCATCAAACGCTTCAAACGATTATTACGATTGATAACGCGACGATAGAGATCATTCAAATCAGATGTAGCAAAACGACCACCATCCAAAGGCACCAATGGGCGCAACTCTGGTGGCAGAACCGGCAGCACTTCCATGATCATCCAGTCAGGCTTGATACCTGAACGTTGGAATGCTTCTAATACTTTTAAACGCTTTGCGTATTTCTTGATCTTGGCTTCAGATTTTGATTCACGTAAGTCGGTACGTAATTGCTCTGCATCTCTATCAATATCGATAGAACGCAATAATTCACGCACACCCTCAGCGCCCATCAAAGCGGTAAAGTCATCACCAAACTCTTCATACTTTGCTGCGTAATCATCTTCCGACATGATTTGACATTTTTTCAGCGGAGTCATGCCAGGATCTGTCACAACATATGCTTCGAAATACAACACGCGCTCGATATCGCGCAGTGTCATGTCGAGTACCATACCCAAACGGGAAGGCAGTGATTTCAAGAACCAGATATGTGCTGTTGGTGACGCGAGTTCAATATGACCCATGCGTTCACGACGCACTTTTGCAAGCGTGACTTCAACGCCGCATTTTTCGCAAATCACACCACGATGCTTTAAGCGCTTGTATTTGCCGCACAAGCATTCATAGTCTTTGATAGGTCCAAAGATTTTTGCGCAAAACAAGCCGTCACGTTCAGGCTTGAACGTACGATAGTTAATGGTTTCTGGTTTTTTAACTTCGCCATAAGACCAAGAACGAATTTTCTCAGGAGACGCTAAACCAATTTTGATCGCGTCGAATTGTTCATTTTGCTGAACTTGCTTGAATAGATCGAGCAGTGCTTTCATGTATCACTCCAGGTTGGCGTGAAAAAATAATTTTTTACCTCTCTCTGAAATCAGAGAGAGGCTTCACATAATTAATCGCGTTCGAGATCGATGTCGATGCCCAGTGAGCGGATTTCTTTCACTAACACGTTGAAAGATTCCGGCATACCTGCATCGATCACATGATCGCCCTTGACCAAATTCTCGTAGACCTTGGTACGACCGTTCACGTCGTCTGACTTCACCGTTAACATCTCTTGCAAGACATAGGAAGCACCGTAGGCTTCGAGTGCCCACACTTCCATCTCGCCGAAACGCTGGCCACCAAACTGCGCTTTACCACCTAGCGGTTGCTGGGTAACTAGTGAGTAAGGACCAGTTGAACGTGCATGCATCTTGTCGTCCACCAAATGGTGCAGTTTCAAGACATGCATATAACCAACGGTAACGGGACGTTCGAATGCTTCACCAGTGCGACCGTCATACATGGTCACCTGATTTTTCGAAGGTGTCATACCGAGTTTGGCTGCAATCTCAGTTGGATAGGCTAAATCAAGCATGGTATGAATCTCAGCTTCATCTGCACCATCAAATACTGGGGTTGCAAAAGGAACGCCTTCTTTCAAATTCTCTGCGAGTTCTAAAATCTCTGCATCAGAGAATTTATCAAGCTCTTCCGTTTTACCTGACTCGTTATAAATTTTCTTCAGGAAGCTACGCATTTCTGCTGATTTCGCTTGCGCTTTAATCATCTCTCCTATGCGTAATCCCAAGCCCTTAGCGGCCCAACCCAAGTGAACCTCTAACACCTGACCCACGTTCATACGTGAAGGAACGCCCAAAGGATTCAATACGATGTCAGCTGGTGTGCCATCCGCCATGTAAGGCATATCTTCAACAGGAACAATGCGTGAAACCACACCTTTGTTACCGTGACGACCCGCCATCTTGTCGCCAGGCTGCAGACGACGTTTTACAGCGAGATATACTTTGACCATCTTCTGTACGCCTGGTGGTAATTCATCACCTTGCGTCAGTTTCTTGCGCTTCTCTTCGAACGCCAAATCAAATTGATGGCGTTTTTCTTTGATTGATTCTTGGATTGCTTCCAATGCTGCTGCGGCATCATCTTCAGCAGGACGGATATCAAACCAGTGATAACGATCTATGTCCGCTAAATATTCTTGTGTAATGGTTGCGCCTTTGGCGAGTTTATTAGGACCGCCATTTGCAACTTTACCAAGCAACATTTTTTCCAGACGTTGGAATGCATCACCTTCCACAATACGTAACTGGTCGTTCAGATCTAAGCGATAACGTTTTAATTCATCATCGATAATCTGTTGTGCACGCTTGTCACGCTGTATGCCTTCCCGCGTAAATACTTGCACATCAATCACAGTACCTACCATGCCAGATGGCACACGCAATGAAGTATCTTTTACGTCAGATGCTTTTTCACCGAAAATTGCACGCAACAATTTTTCTTCAGGCGTTAACTGTGTTTCACCTTTCGGTGTGACCTTACCAACCAAGACATCGCCTGCTTCAACTTCTGCACCTATGTAGGTAATGCCCGATTCATCCAAACGTGCCAATTGATTTTCTGCGAGATTGGAAATATCGCGGGTAATCTCTTCAGGCCCTAGCTTGGTGTCACGCGCAACTACTGTCAATTCTTCGATATGAATTGATGTGTAGCGATCATCTGCTACAACTTTTTCCGAAATCAAAATCGAGTCTTCGAAGTTGTAACCATTCCATGGCATAAATGCCACTAACATGTTTTGACCAAGTGCTAATTCACCTAAGTCGGTAGAAGCACCATCCGCAATCACATCGCTTCTTGCAACACGATCACCAACTTTTACGATAGGACGTTGGTTGATGTTTGTGTTTTGATTAGAACGTGTGTATTTGATCAGGTTGTAAATATCAACACCGACTTCACCCGCTTGTGCTTCATCATCATTCACACGAATAACAACACGGCCCGCATCAACGTAATCAACTACACCACCACGCAATGCTTGAACAGTTGTACCTGAGTCAACAGCTACAGTACGTTCAATACCCGTACCTACTAATGCTTTTTCAGGACGCAAACAAGGCACAGCTTGACGTTGCATGTTCGCACCCATCAATGCACGGTTCGCATCATCGTGTTCAAGGAATGGAATCAGCGAAGCAGCAACTGACACAATCTGACCAGGAGCTACGTCCATGTACTGCACACGCTCTGGTGATACGAGAATTGTTTCACCAGCTTCACGCGCTGAAACTAATTCATCTGACAGTTCGCCATTGCTGCTGATCGATGCATTCGCCTGAGCGATGATGTAACGACCTTCTTCAATCGCAGACAGATAATCAATCTGATCAGTTACTTTACCTGACTGTACTTTGCGATACGGTGTTTCTAAGAAACCGTATTCATTCAAACGCGCATACAAAGCTAAGGAGTTAATCAGACCAATGTTTGGTCCCTCTGGCGTTTCAATTGGGCACACGCGACCGTAGTGGGTAGGATGTACATCACGCACTTCAAAGCCAGCACGCTCACGTGTCAAACCACCAGGTCCCAAAGCTGAAACACGACGCTTATGCGTGATTTCTGAAAGAGGATTGGTTTGATCCATAAACTGCGACAACTGGGATGAACCAAAGAATTCACGAATCGCTGCTGAGATAGGTTTTGAGTTGATTAAATCATGCGGCATCAGATTATCTGCTTCTGCCTGACCTAAACGCTCTTTCACTGCACGCTCAACACGCACTAAACCAGCACGGAATTGATTTTCTGCTAGTTCACCGACACAACGCACACGACGATTACCTAAGTGATCAATGTCATCCACTTCACCGCGACCATTGCGCAGATCTACTAAGATCTTAATCACAGCCAGTACGTCTTCATTCGACAAGGTCATCGCACCAACTAATTCTTCGCGACCAATACGACGATTGAATTTCATACGACCTACAGCAGAAAGATCGTATCTATCTTCGTTGTAGAACAAGCCATTGAATAAAGCTTCAACTGAATCTTCAGTTGGTGGCTCGCCAGGACGCATCATGCGATAAATTGCAATCCGCGCAGCCATTTGATCTGCCGTGTCATCTGCGCGCAATGTCTGCGAGATGAACGAACCCTGATCCAAGTCATTGGTATACAAGGTTTGAATTTTGCTGACTTCTGCTTCACGCAGACGTTCTAACAATTCTTCTGTGAGCTCATCATTCGCATTTGCAATCACTTCACCAGTATTTGCATCAACGATGTTTTTCGCTAACACACGACCCAACAAATAGTCTTCTGGTACAGAAATGTGTTTGATGCCTGCAGCTTCAATATCACGTACGTGCTTAGCATTGATTCGCTTATCTTTTGCAATCAGTGCTTTGCCCGACTTATCATTGATATCGAAACGTGCCACTTCGCCACGCAAATGCTCTGCAATGAACGCCATTTCTGCGCCATCTGCATGCAAGATAAAATCATCGAACGCAAAGAAGTTTTCTAGAATTTGTTCTTGAGTCATACCGATTGCTTTTAGCAATATGGTGACTGGCATCTTACGACGACGGTCAACGCGGAAGAACAAAATATCTTTTGGATCAAACTCAAAGTCTAACCATGAACCACGGTAAGGAATGATACGAGCCGAGAACAGCAACTTACCTGAAGAGTGAGTTTTGCCGCGATCATGTTCAAAAAACACGCCAGGCGAACGATGTAGCTGGGATACGATGACACGCTCGGTGCCATTAATCACAAAAGAACCGTTCTCAGTCATCAAAGGCAATTCGCC
>JAIXOW010000140.1 GCA_027486615.1 Oxalobacteraceae bacterium
TAAATAGCGCTTAACGCGCATCATGTCTTGCGCAGGAATACCATCGGTGATGATGCACACTAAATCCAACCCTGCATCCGCAGCTTCCATTAGTGCATCCGCAGCATAGGGCGGCGGCACAAAGGCCAAGCTCGCCTGCGCACCCGTCGCATTGACGGCCTCTTGTACGGTATTAAATACCGGACGCTCGAGATGAATCTTGCCACCCTTACCCGGTGTAACACCTCCCACCACATTGGTGCCGTATTGAATCATTTCTCTAGCGTGAAAGGTGGCCTTGTCGCCAGTGAAGCCTTGCACAATGACACGTGTTTTTTCATCGATCAAAATACTCATTTTCTCAATCTCCCCTTGTTTGCAGGATCAGCTGACCTGCTCGCCGCGGGCGAGCTTGACCGATTTTTCACAGGCTTCCATCAGCGAATCAGCTGTCACAATTGGTAAGCCACATTCACGAATGATTTTCTGTCCCTCTTCGACATTGGTACCAGCCAATCTAACGACCAATGGAACGCGCAAATCTTTTGCTGCCTGAACAACACCCTGCGCCACCCAGTCGCAACGATTAATACCTGCGAAAATATTCACCAGAATGCATTTCACGTTTTGATCTGTCAGTACCAAATTGAATGCTGCGGCAACGCGTTCAGGTGAAGCACCACCACCAACGTCAAGGAAGTTAGCTGGCTCACCACCGCAGTACTTGATATTGTCCATGGTAGCCATGGCAAGGCCAGCACCATTGATGATGCAGCCGATATCGCCTTCAAGCCCGACATAATTCAAACCGAATTCGGCAGCGCGTGCTTCACGAGGATCTTCTTGCGTTGAATCTCGCATTTCAGTTACTTGCGGGCGACGAAACAAGGCGTTATCGTCGAACGACATTTTGGCGTCGAGCGCGATCACCTGATCATCCTTGGTCACCACTAGCGGATTGATCTCCACCATGGTGGCGTCGAGATCACGGAACGCACGATAGCAACCTAAGATAATGGTTACTGCTTGAGAGACTTGTTTAAGATTTAGCCCAAGACCGAAAGCTAGTTGGCGCGCCTGAAATGGCTGCATTCCTACCGCAGGCTCTACTTCCACCTGAAGAATAGATTCGGGTCTTTCTTTGGCGATCTCTTCAATCTCCATGCCACCCTCAACCGATGCGATCACACGGATGCGCTCAATCTTGCGGTCCAACACAAAGCCGAGATACAGTTCACGCTCAAACGCAGTGGCTTTTTCAACATAAAGGCGATGCACTACCTTGCCCTCGGGACCGGTTTGGTTAGTCACCAACTTTGTACCCAACATAGCATTCGCAGCTACCGCTACATCGTGATAAGTACGACATAGCTTCACGCCACCAGCCTTGCCACGTCCGCCCGAGTGAATCTGCGCCTTTACCGCCCAATGCGCACCGCCCAATTCAGTAGCGACATACACTGCCTGATCAGCGCTGTAAGCAACACCACCCGGCGGTACGTTGACGCCAAAGCCAGACAGCAGCGATTTGGCTTGATACTCATGAACGTCCATGACCTCTCCTTTAGATTGAAATCGGATACGGCAGGTTGTTGCAGTGCCGTTTTTGTTAAGTTGAAAAAATCTCGCTTTCGAATCAGCGCGTATATGTCTTAAGTGCGATCGACTGTTTACAACACATCAAATCGATCAACACCGAAAAATAAGCGAACGCTAACGCTCGCTTCAGTCGAAATTTTTCTGTTAAAAACAGCAGTACCTAGTGCGCTCTATGAATACTGGACTGTTCAGTTTTTTTTAGCAGTTGGCTAAATCGATCTGCAATGAAAAGTAGTCAATATCAAAATAAGCCTACGACATTACCTTCTTCATCGATATCAATCTTTTCTGCGCTAGGAACCTTTGGCAGACCTGGCATGGTCATAATATCGCCACAGATCATTACAATAAATTGTGCACCTGCTGCAAGTTTGACTTCACGCACATTCACAACATGCCCACTTGGTGCACCACGTAATGTGGCATCTGAACTAAAAGACGACTGTGTCTTAGCAACGCAAATGGGATAATGACCGTAACCAGCCTCTTCCCACGTTTTGAGTTGTTGCTTCACTTTTGCCGAAGCGCTGATATCTGCAGCACCATAAATTTTGGTCGCTACTTTTTTCATTTTTTCTAGCAATGAATCAGTGTCTTCATATACGTACGTCATGCTACTAGCTTGTTCTGAAAGACGAACTACTTCATGGGCCAAGTTCTCAGCACCAGCACCACCTTTAGCCCAATGCTCTGCCAGTACTACATTAACTCCGAGCGATTTCATTCTATCGGTGACTAAAGCAATCTCTGCTTCGGTATCAAAGGTGAAACGATTAATTGAAACGACACAAGGCAAGCCATAGTTTTTAGTCACATTCGAAACATGGCGCTCTAAATTCACAAGCCCTTTTTCAAGTGCAACTAGGTCTTCGCTGTTGAGTTCTTTAACATCTTTTCCACCGTGATATTTCAATGCACGAATAGTCGCAACGAGCACACAAGCAGATGGCTTGAGACCTGTCTTACGGCATTTAATATCAATGAATTTTTCAGCACCTAAATCAGCACCAAAGCCAGCTTCGGTGACCACATAATCACCCAACTTCAATGCACTTTGGGTAGCAATAACGGAGTTACAACCATGGGCAATGTTGGCGAAGGGACCACCGTGCACAAATGCAGGATTATTTTCTAAGGTTTGAACGAGGTTAGGTTTGAGTGCTTCTTTCAACAAAACAGTCATCGCACCATGCGCATTTAAATCTCGCGCATGTACCGCTTTTTGATCACGGGTATAACCAATCACGATATCACCAAGACGTTTTTTCAAATCTTTGACAGAGGTTGCTAAGCAAAAAATTGCCATCACTTCTGACGCAACCACAATATCAAATCCATCTTGCCGCACAAATCCGTTAGCAGTACCACCGATACCGACAACAATATCTCGCAAAGCACGGTCATTCATATCGACCACACGCTTCCACGTGATACGACGTGGATCAATATCAAGTGCATTACCATGATTGATATGGTTATCAATCATCGCTGCTAACAAATTATTAGCCAATGCAATCGCAGAGAAATCACCTGTGAAATGTAGATTGATATCTTCCATCGGAACGATCTGCGCATAGCCACCACCTGCAGCACCACCTTTAACTCCGAACACTGGACCGAGAGAAGGCTCGCGCAAACAAATCACTGTTTTTTTACCGATACGATTGAGTGCATCACCTAAACCCACCGTCGTTGTCGTTTTACCTTCACCAGCAGGAGTTGGACTAATCGCAGTAACAAGAACAAGCTTGCCATTAGGCTTATCTTTTAGTGAATCAACATAGTCGAGAGAAATTTTCGCCTTATAGTGACCGTAAGGGATAAGATGATCATCAGCGATACCAAGGTGAGAAGCTACTTCGGTAACGCGTTTCATGGTCGCTTTTTGAGCTATTTGTATATCACTTAACATACGGCGTCCTATTTGGAAGTTTGATAAGGGAATTTATTCAATACTCTGAAATAAAAATGGTGCGTGAAGTAATGATGATTACGTCACAAGATTTTGCGGTTTACCGGCAATCGAAGCCTCAATGTTATCGATTAACTGATCAGCGAGAAATTGCATCGCTCCGTCCGATGCCCAAGCTACATGCGGCGTCAATATAAAATTGGGCGTACGCAGTTCAAGCAGAGGATTACCCTCTTTCGGCGGCTCTTTCGTCAACACATCAAAACCTGCACCGGCAATAAGCCCCGTTTCTAAAGCAGTTTTAAGTGCATGCTCGTCGACTAAACCACCGCGAGCAGTGTTAATTAAAATCGCACTTCGTTTCATCTTTTTGAATTGCTCAATGCCGATAAAGTTACGTGAAGAAGGCGTTAACGGACAATGCAAAGAAATAATGTCTGACTGAGCAAAAATAGTTTCAGGATCTGTGAACTCCACATCAGCAGCTTTGGGTGGAGGATGGTCAGCAAACAGCACTCGCATACCAAGGGCACGTGCAATAACAGCGGTTGCTTGACCGAGAGCACCTTCACCAAAAATACCCAAGGTACTGCCGTGCAAATCCTGAATAGGATGATCAAAAAAACAGAACTGATCTTGTGCCTGCCAACGACCACGCAATACATCTTCACGATAAGCTATGAGATTACGACGCAACGCAAATATCATTGCAAATGTATGCTCAGGCACATTATGTACGGCGTAATTACGAATGTTAGCTACCGCAATACCTCTCTCGCGACAGGCATCGATATCGATCACATCATAGCCAGTAGCAGCAACCGCAATCATCTTCAAATCCGGGAGCTGTTCTAAACTGGCTCTTCGAATTGGTACCTTGTTCGTGATTGCGACTGTAGCACCGGCCAAGTTTTTGACCACTAACGACTCAGGTGTCTGATCGTGCTCTTCCCAAGCATGCGGAAAAGACGGCCGACGTACCTCAGCCTTTAATGACTGCCGATCGAGAAATACTATTCGTTCCATGCGTTTCCTTGTTGTGGTTATGGGTATCACGTGCGATTAAGCCAAATGGTGCTACATGATTGCGCCAATACTCTCCAGCGGCTGCAGTGCCACTACCCGGTGTGACCTTGATACCGCAGTCAAGCATAGCCATTTCTGCACCTGCGATGGCAGCCATCAAATGTACTTCATTCATGTCGCCCAAATGACCAATACGGAATAACTTGCCTGCTACTTTTGATAGGCCTGCTCCGAGTGATACGTTGTAGCGATTAAATGCTCGCGAAATGACATCAGCACCGTTGATACCTTCTGGCACCATGACAGCTGAAACAGTATCGGAGTACCAACGCGCTTCTTTTGCACACAACTTCAAGCCCCAACCTTTGGTGACTGCCGCACGCACACCTTCAGCAAGATAATGATGTCTCGCTATGATGTTGTCCAAACCTTCTTCTTCTATCATCTTTAATGATTCAATCAAACCGTACATTAAAGACAGCGCTGGTGTGTAAGGAAAATATCCGGTTGCGTTAGAGTTGATCATATCGTTCAGATCAAAGTAACAGCGTTTAAGTTGAGCGCTATGACGCATCTCTAAAGCCTTTGGGCTTGCACAGAGAATGCCTAGACCAGCAGGTAACATGAGTCCCTTTTGTGATCCTGAGACAGCCATATCTACGCCCCAATCATCGAAACGAAAATCAATCGATCCTAAGGACGAAACACCATCAACAAACAATA
>JAIXOW010000090.1 GCA_027486615.1 Oxalobacteraceae bacterium
AGACCAAACTTAATCAAATCTTCAGGCTCAACATCCAAAATCATATCACTAGCACTGCGCTCGCTCTGACTTTTCACTGTTGCCGAAAAACCTATGCCGCTCTTTTCAGAGCGATTTGAAATAATCTTAGATAAACCATCAAACGCACCACCACAGATGAACATGATGTTGGTGGTATCGATTTGTACAAAATCTTGATTCGGATGCTTACGACCACCTTGTGGTGGCACAGATGCCATCGTGCCTTCGATTAGCTTTAGCAATGCTTGCTGCACGCCCTCACCGGATACATCACGAGTGATCGATGGGTTGTCCGACTTTCTAGAAATTTTGTCAATTTCATCAATGTAAACAATACCCTTCTGCGCTTTTTCAACTTCATAGTTACAATTTTGCAAAAGTTTTTGGATAATGTTTTCTACATCTTCGCCCACATAACCAGCTTCAGTCAGCGTAGTGGCATCGGCAATCACAAAAGGCACATTCAACATGCGCGCTAAGGTTTGTGCCAATAATGTTTTACCTGAACCGGTAGGACCAACTAATAAGATATTGCTCTTAGCGAGTTCGACTTCATCTTTTTTGCCCAGATGACGTAAACGCTTGTAATGGTTATAAACAGCGACTGACAAAATACGCTTGGCTGTTTCTTGACCAATCACATATTGACCCAGCAAATCAAAGATTTCCTGCGGCGTTGGCAATTCAGATTTTGGACTAGCGACAGAATCGACTGACGAAGCTTCATCCCGAATGATGTCATTGCATAAATCAATGCATTCGTCGCAAATGAATACGGAAGGTCCGGCGATCAACTTCTTAACTTCATGCTGGCTCTTGCCGCAGAATGAGCAATAAAGCAATTTTTCGCCGCTAGATGATTTTTTCTCTGACATGTGGGATGAATTGAAGCTCTAAATGACTTGATCTTACCCTCGATTACAGAATTCGTCACCCCTTAGAGCAAGTTACTGTTCTTAGTAATCGATGGTCAAACATAAAATAGTAAAAAATCCGGTCTAAGCCGGATTTTTATTAAGCACGATGCGTAAGAACCTTATCTATCATGCCGTATTCCGCTGCCTGCTCGGCTGACATGAAATTATCACGATCGGTATCACGGGCGATCTGTTCAATGGAACGACCAGTTTTATCCGCCAAGATCTGATTTAAACGTTCACGCAAATATAAAATTTCACGCGCCTGAATTTCGATGTCAGCAGCCTGACCTTGCGCACCACCCAAAGGTTGATGAATCATGATGCGGGAATTCGGCAATGAAAAACGTTTTTCCTTAGCACCTGCGGCTAACAAAAACGCACCCATAGATGCAGCTAGACCCGTACATAAGGTTGAAACATCTGGCTTAATGAATTGCATAGTGTCGAAAATCGCTAAACCAGCTGACACTGAACCGCCCGGTGAATTAATGTAGAGAGAAATATCTTTATCTGGATTTTCACTTTCCAGAAACAACATTTGAGCGACCACTAAATTTGCAGTGTGATCATTCACAGGTCCAACTAAGAAAATAACGCGCTCTTTTAATAGACGCGAATAAATATCATAGGCGCGCTCACCGCGACCGCTCTGCTCTACCACCATGGGCACCATACCAAGCATTTCAGTGTCTAAAGCGGATTGTCGGTAATTTTCCATTATGTGCTTTCCTTGATCAGTTACGATGACTTCAAGCTGTTTCGTTATTGCCCATTAACTCATCAAATGATAATGTTTTTTCTTTAACCTTGGCTTTAGAGAGAACATAGTCCACTACATTGTCTTCTAACACTAAGGCTTCAACTTCAGCTAAACGATTACGATCACTGAAATAGTACTTCACAACTTGCTGCGGATCTTCATAGGCTTTCGCAAAATCATCAACATGCGCTTTGATTTGCTCTGCAGTCGCTTGTAAATTATTTACTTTAACGATTTCACCTAATATCAAACCTAAACGTACACGTCTATCCGCTTGTGTGGCAAAAATTTCCATAGGCATAGGCATGTCTTTGATATCCATACCGCGTTGACGCATATCTTCACGTGTCATTTCAGCCAGACGCTCAGTATCTTGTTCCAACAAAGCCTTAGGCACATCTAATTCAGCCACATTAATCAAGGCATCCATCACGCTGTTCTTAGTGCGGGATTTAATACGGCTATTGACTTCACGCTCTAAATTAGCACGCACATCATCACGCATTTTTTGCAAATCACCATCAGGAATTCCCAACATCTTTGCGAAATCACTATTGATCTCAGGCAGATGTGCCCACTCAATTTTCTTCACAGTGATGGTGAATTCAGCAGTTTTACCTGCGACATCTTTACCATGATAGTCATCAGGGAACTTCATGGAGAAAGTTTTACTTTCTGCTTGTTTTAATCCTATGGTAGCTGCTTCAAATTCAGCCAACATACGACCTTCACCCAAGACAAAAACGAAATCATCCGCTTTACCGCCTGCAAATTCCACACCGTCGATTTTTCCCACGAAATCTATCGTCACACGATCTGCATTTTGTGCAGTCTGGTCCGGCCCACCATCACCATGCGCATCATGCACACCCTTCGTGTGATAGTGCACACGCTGCTTACGCAAGATATCGATGGTCTTATCAATTTCTGCTTCAGTGATATCAGCTTTGCTTTTTTCTACTTCAACCGCAGAAAAATCACCGAGTTTGACTTCAGGATAAACCTCAAAGGTCGCTTGGAAAACGACAGAGCCATCGACTTTTGCGTCAGCTTTAGGTTCAATTTTTGGAAATCCGGCAACCCGCAACTTATGCTCCGCAGTGACTTCACCAAAAGCACGACCCACTTTATCGTTTAAGACTTCGCTTTCAACGATGTAGCCATACTGTGCTGCCACCATTTTCATTGGTACTTTACCAGGGCGAAAGCCAGGTGCTTTAGCGGTACGTGCACGCACTTTTAAGCGTTTTTCCACTTCCGCATTGACGTCTGCCAAAGCGACCGTTAACGTCACACGACGCTCTAATTTTTCTAGGGTTTCGACTGCAGTTGCCATTTAAATCGTCCAAAAATGTTAATCGTGATTGGTGCGAGGAGGGGGACTCGAACCCCCACACCATTTCTGGCGTCAGGACCTAAACCTGGTGCGTCTACCAATTTCGCCATCCTCGCGCACAAGAGCCGGTTAGCTCTTGCTGTGTAAACAAAAGCAAAGGGCGACCCCGAGTCAAAACGGTCGCCCTCTTTAGCCTTGGTGTAGGCTATTCGACTTCAACCCCAGATTTTACTGGATTTTCCACAGTCCCGCCCCGATTTTTACTCTACAAAAGCTAAACGACTGAACAGAGCCTATCGTTTCACCCTAAACCATGCGGCATACAGTGCAGGTAAAAACAGCAGCGTTAAAGCCGTCGCAACAATCAACCCACCCATAATCGCTACCGCCATCGGGCCCCAAAACACTGAACGTGAAAGCGGAATCATCGCCAATACTGCAGTTGCAGCAGTCAGGATAATTGGTCTAAAGCGTCTCACAGCCGACTCCACAATCGCATCCCATGCTGCGATACCCGCTTGAATATCTTGTTCAATCTGATCCACCAGAATCACTGAATTACGAATAATCATGCCAAACAAAGCAATTACCCCCAACTGCGCAACGAAACCAAAAGGTCGTTGCAAGATAAGCAGCGCAAGCGCAGCACCTGCCACACCCAATGGACCCGTTAGGAAAACTAAGAGCGAGCGTGAAAAGCTATGTAATTGCAACATCAACAAAGTGAACACAATGAAAATCACTAAAGGCACATTCACTGCAATCGATTCTTGCGCCTTGCCGCTATCCGCAGCTGCACCTGCCAACTTAATTTGATAACCAGGCGGCAGTTTGTCGCGCAGAGCTTTCAATTGTGGATCAATTTGACTCGAAACAGTTGGACCTTGTATGCCATCAATCACATCCGATTGCACAGTGATGGCCCATTCCCTACCTTCACGCCACACCACACCAGGCTCCCACACAAATTGCAGTGTGCCTAGTTGTGACATGGGGACTGCTTTGCCTGATGCGGTAGGAATGCTGGCGTTACTTAATGCAGTGATAGTGGCACGTTCTTCAACTGGCTGACGTAATACGATATCAATCAATTTTTCGTTGTCGCGAAATTGACCTATGGTGCTGCCACTTAAAATCGTATTTGCTGCGCGCATCACAGTGTGTGAAGTAATGCCTAATGCACGAAGTTTGTTTTGATCTAAATCGATCCTTACCACTTTTACCGATTCATTCCAGTTATCGTTCACACCCCGAGTATTCGAATTCCGGCGCATGATCTCTTTAACTTGGTCTGCAAAGAAACGTACTTTCTCTACCTCAGTACCAGTAACACGAAACTGAACAGGATAAGGAACCGGAGGACCATTCGGCAATAACTTCACTCGCCCTCTCACTTCAGGAAAATCAGTTTTAAATATCTCTATAATTTTTTTACGAAGTATTTCGCGTGACTTCGCATCAGTAGGCAACACGACAATTTGCGATACATTCGTTTGCGGGAAAATCTGATCGAGTGGCAAATAAAAACGCGGACTACCCGTTCCTACATAACTCGTCACGCTCTCCACACCGGACTGTTGCATGATGAATCGTTCAAATTTCTTTGCTTGTACTTCAGTCGCTTGATAACTTGAACCCTCAGGCAACCATAACTCGACCATTAATTCGAGTCGACTGGAGTCAGGAAAAAATTGTTGTTCAATAAATTTAAATCCAAACACACCGAGAAAAAAACCAGCGAGTGTGAGTGCGATCGTCGTCTTACGCCAATCCACACACCAATTAACCACTCCACGTAAGCGTGTATAAAACGGTGTATCAAATAATTCATGATGACCACTATTACCAACTGCAGGTTTTACTTTTAACAGCAGATAGCCAATGTATGGCGTGAAGATCACCGCAAACACCCATGACACAATTAATGCCAGTGCATTAACTGAAAACATAGAGAAGGTGTATTCACCAGCTGCAGATTTTGCAAAACCTATAGGTAAGAATCCAGCTGCAGTAATCAGCGTGCCCGTCAACATAGGCATAGCAGTTGAGGTATAGGCAAAGGTAGCTGCATCAAAGCGCGACAAACCTTCTTCCATTTTTCTCACCATCATTTCAACTGCAATAATGGCATCATCGACTAACAAGCCAAGCGCAATGATAAGAGCACCGAGTGAAATCTTGTGTAAATCAATACCCAATATCCACATTCCCAAAAACGTCGCTGCTAACACAAGAGGAATGGTCAAGCCAACAACTAAACCCGGACGTGTATCAATTCGAAACGGTTTAGTGTGCACACCCAAGGCAAGAAAACTCACTGCTAAAACAATGAGTACTGCCTCGGTTAAAACTTTAAGAAATTCATTAATGGATGTGGTAACAGCTTTAGGTTGATCAGCTACCCGCAACAACTCAATACCAACAGGAAGTTTAGTTCGTAACGATGCAGACGCTGCATCTAAGCTTTTACCAAGAGCGATGATGTCACCACCCTTTTC
>JAIXOW010000241.1 GCA_027486615.1 Oxalobacteraceae bacterium
GATGAATTGTGCAAAGGAACTGAACTATGTCTGGCAAGTTCCCTTTGGATTTTCTCCTTCTCGTTTTCCAATTCTCTTCTTATCTGATCAAGTTCACGCGCATTCTCTCTCTTCAATTCTTCCTTCTCCAGTTCAAATGCTCGTTTCATTTGCTCAATCTGTTGCAGTACTGGGTCTGAGTCTGAACTGTGTTGGTCTCCCTGAGCAATGTGAACAGGTGCAGGTGTTGAAGTGCCTTTTACACCTTCATTGAAGACTGTCTTGGGATTTGAATCAAACTCAACGGTCTTGCGTTTTCTCGATTTTTGACTCTTGAAAGATCTTGATAGTTTCTCAACTTTCTTCAACTTTGCGGACCAATCACCTTGATGAAACTCGTCGACTTCAGATTCATCGTCTGTTGACAAAACAACTTGTGGTTGTTTACGTGATGTCTTTGGTGTTTCAAGAGCGATGTGGCGTTTGATGTTTTCAATCTTTTTGAGATCCAATAACCAAGTTTGATACCCATTGAGCGTGGATCTTGCAGTTTCAGCCTCTTTGTTTCCATTTTCTGGTCCCATGTAAGAAACTTTCTCATGCCAGACTCTGGTCAACTCTCGAAGTCTTACTTCAAACTCTTCTCGCTTTCTCTCGATGTCTTCAAGAGGAAGTGACCCAAGATCGGCGGCGACCAATCTGTTCCGTAACTTGGTGACCTTTGTCTTGCAAGTCTTAAGTTCCTTTCCAACTCGTTGAAGCTGAGATTTGTTTTCGACGCTTTCGAGTGATCCGCTGGCTCCCATTTGGTACTTAGGAGGCTCATATTCTGAGTTGTCCTGCGTTGACTTGTCAGGTTTGGGATGCTGAACAGTTTCTTCCTTTGATTCTGGTTTTGATGATTCAGATGACTTCCCACTTGGTTGGGCAACTGTGGGTTGAACATTTGATCTTCGATCCACGTCTGTTTGAGAAACATCTTCAGATTGGTCTTTCGATGGTGAAGTGGTTTCTCTTGGTCGCAATTCACTCTCGGAGATTGGACCACTTGATATGCGAATATTCTCCATCGTTTTTCCGCCAAGTTCGAAGAGATCCTGAAGAACCCTCATGCTGGCAATCCGATAGCGTCCATTTGCAAGCATGACTGCAAGGTAATCATCCTGGAGTCCAGAGATTGTGTGCAGTGGTTGAAGTTGTCCATTTTCCTCGTCACGAAGCGAGAACAGTTCCTCGTAGTTTCCAACCATAACGTTTCCAAGCTCGTTGACCTTTTCACCAATCAGTGGTACGAGGTTCGCGTTGATTAGTTTGACGAGAACTTGACCATCGATTTGCTCCCCGTGAAGTGGAATGGTGAGGTCTTGAGAACTTTCTTCGGAATCTGAACTATTGGCTTTTTCAACCGATACGACTTTCTCCCAGATGATTCCAGCGGTTTCTTTCATGAGAAGTGTCTCAAACTTGTACCCTTTGGCAATGAGATCTTTGACGTCATCAGGATCCAGGATTTCTCCAAGCTTGGGTGGGCCTGGTTTTCTGGGTTTGATTCCTCTCAGGTTCTTGTCGAGATTCCTCATGCGGCGTTGATGTTCCTCCTCCGTGATGAAAGGAGTTTCCGAGATGCGTGTCACGGGAGGTTGCTTTGACTGCTTTTCAAGTTCCAGCTGCCTCAAACGTTCCATTTCTCGTTCATGCTCCAACTTCCTTTCACGGACGAGTCGTTTGGCTTCACGTCGCTCTGCTTTCTTGTGACGAATTTCTGCCATCTGGATGTCTTCACGAAGAGTCTCTGCTTCTTCTTCGTCTCCTTCGGGAAGTACTTCTAGCATTCGTCGAAGTCTTTCGAGTCTTCTTTTGGTTTGTGCGACAGTGTTCAAGGCTAACTCGCTTTCGGTGTAGCTCACAATCGAGATGACTCCTGAGTTGCCCTCACTTTCTGACGACAGACTGCTCCTGGGACTCCGATTTTGTCCAGTTTGGCTCAAGAAATCGTCCGAGTTTTCTTCTGGTTGTTCTCTCCTTCCCAAGACGGAGTTGAAGAATGATTTTGTCATGTTGACCACTGATTGCGCCATAGTGTCTCCCCCTTAAAATTTTACCGAGGTAAAATTTTTACGAACTGTCAGGTCGCCGTGTAACAGACAAAGGTTCTGTTAAATGGTATCGATGCCACAAACAGCAAAGTTGCCGTAAAAACAGACAAAGGTTCTGTTAAATGGTATTGACAAGTGTTCTTGGGTTTTCTGACGTAGATTGGTATGCAAACAGGGTTTTGCGTTTTGCGTTCTGCTAATAGAACAAGTTTCTATTAGCACTTTGCAAACAAAGTGTTTACAAATGCAAAAATTTCAAAAGAAAATTAAATTTGCTGTTGCTTTGCTTTGAAATTGAGTATTCTCAAGTGAGAATACAAATGGAAAAAATTTAAAAAAGAATTTAAAATTTGGCCGAAGCCTTGAATTTATTTTTGCCAAGTGGCTTGAATTGAAATGAAAGAAAAAATTGAAATTGTTTCAAAGTTCAACCTCTCAGGGGTGAA
>JAIXOW010000150.1 GCA_027486615.1 Oxalobacteraceae bacterium
CACAGTATTCAAAATGTTTATGGTACAAAAAACATCTTCATCTTGATCTGATCGATTATATACATGATATATTCTTATTGTAAGATACTCTATCAAAGTAGATAAAAGTCCAAAAAACACAACAACCCTCATTTTCTTTTGGATGATGATGTTTATCATTCGTTCACTTGTGCTCCATCTGGTTGTTGTCGTCGTCGTTGTGGACCCAAAAGCACATCTTCAACCTCTTGCACTACGGGTATCAGATTAGGAACGCTCAATTTCAGCAGCTGAAAGTAATTCATTGTCGTCCACATAGCTCTCTCTTCGCTCAAACAGTCCACATCATCAAGAATGTTGTAAATTGCCCTTGTTGTAGTTTTGATATCACCAAGTTGGGTAGGATTCAATTGAGAAAATTCATTAACTAACTCAAGAACCTCAGCTTTTTTTAAAACTTCTCCAGTTTTACACCAAAACCAACGCTTCTGCGAATCAGTGATCATATTGAGTTGTTGATAAGTATGCGTACTTATTTGTCAAATATCTTAAATCTTCTTTGAGTTTTAAACAGTTCAAATGTATTTCTAGAGCCAAACCGATATTACTTCTTATCCACGAATTTTCAAAAACAACTTTCAATGTTTCAAATGTTCTGTCAACTTTTAATCTTTCTTGTTGTGTCACAATGTTTTGTCTAAGATATGAAACAAACCAGGAGTGTTCTAAATATGAAAAATATGTTGAACACATAAATAAAATAGAAGCATCCTGTTCAGACATCTGCTATGCTACAAACGATGTGTAAGATCTTCGAATGCGTGATAAACGGGGGGTAAAAAAGAGTCTCTCTTATCACTTATATCATCTTCATATCCCCTCAATCGCTTTTCATAGCAACGTACACACCGGCACCATCTATTATATTCGTTTTGTAATTCTGCAATATGCCTTAAAACAAAATCTAAATTTTTTAATTCAGATTGAATAAATTCTTCAGTAAACATATTTTGTGGCTCGCCCAACAAGCACGAAGAAAATCGGTTGAAAAATTCGTTAAATAGAAAGGTAAGTGTAAAGTTGTGGTCTCGACGCGTGCACCGACTTATTTTTGATGTTAACCACAAAAAACGAATAGCACTATATTTTCGACCAACTTCAAATATTGATGAACTTAAATTTGACATTTTTTATATTTTCAGGTAATGAATACAATGAACGAACCAATTGCGATTGACGAAATTCTGCCTGTTTTTAAGCGCGCTCTAAGTCTATCTAAACTGTGGTATGATCAAACAAAAAACCATGCACAAGAAAAGCGCTGGGGTGAAGACTTTCAAGCTATCGAGCGCAAATTACTTCGCCTACACGAAAAATTCTTGCCTCACTTAAACATGGGATGGACTTGGACACGTCTTAGACTTTTAGAAACCCAACAAATCTGCGACGATGTTTCTGCCGCAATTATAGATTATGTGTGGCCCTAAAGCTCTCGTAAAATCTTAACTAAAAGTTTTTATGCTTAACTAAAAGTTTTTATGTTATAATCAGTCTTGTTAATGAATAAAAAAGGTTTTTTCGAAAAAACAAAAATTGTATTTTTATTTTTTTTCAACCACAAAAACAAAACTTAATATCAGCAGTCATTTTTCAATCAGATTACAAACTTTTAAAGCCAAAACAAAAAAACCAGAGATCTCTTATTTCAATCTAAAGCCAACACAAAAAAATTACACATCCGTCGAACGCTTTTCGTTCAATCTTTCTTCCCTTTCATATTTCATTAACAAACATCTGTCTCTTCTCAGTTCCTCGTCTGTAAGAGAAAAGTCCCCAGAAGGTTCTTCCATGGCCTCTAGTTCTTTCCGACATTGAGTGCATTTTTCGCACTCACATCCATATCCATGATAGTCTTCTAGAATGAACTTTTGGTCATCTGCATCATCTTCAAATGGTGCGTCGTACATTTTGTCCAAATTTCTCATAGATCTCTCATACAATTCATGACTTCTGACGACACTAAAATGACTTTCAATAGAATCAATTCCATCCAAAATTTTTTCCATATCTTTTTTTGGCATTTTTTTCTCATTCTCAAGAACAAACTCGTCCAAATGCTCAAAGCTCAAAACACATGCCACATTGCCATCTGCATCCAATTTCAACCCAGAAAAAGCCTCTGTTAAAACTTTTTCTATTGATGAATCAGAATTCATTTTTTTATCTAACAAAATTTTCTCATTCACAGAAGAAATTTGGGGTTCGTCAATAAACTTTCGATCTGTGTAATACAATTTGACTTCTTGAACCGATGGTTCTAAATAAATAAAATAATTAAATTTTTAAAATTCAAAAACAAAAAAAAAGCTTTTTTTAGTTCCCACAAAATTTTAAGTTACCAAAAAACGAAAAAATAGATGCCTGTTTTCAAAAACACCTTTTCTCTGTCAAATGGTTGAAGAAACCAACAGTTTGTTCCTCAACTTCGATCACAAAAGTAAGTCATTTTTTTAAAAATTCACAAAAAATATCATAAATTATAAAAATAAATAATAAACAAACCCATGATGAAATCTGTGTGTGTGTGTATCTTTCACCGGTTAAAGTTATAATAACGCTAACACCATATGTTTTTCCTGAATATCGAGATACAATCCCCCACCCTCAAAACATATGTTTTCTTATTTTTAGTGAGCTTACTAAGTGCGGATGTTATGGCCTTCGTTGATGGCATGGGAAATGTCTTAAAAAACAAAACCATTGTCGACAGAATGATTGTCTATTTCATCGAATCATCTGACATGTACGACGATGACGAACTACCAGAAATGAAAGAAGAAATTCTTACGGCTTATTCCACTATCGATCGGGAATACGTGACTCGGTCTCGCTTCGTAGGCTTGAGCGGCTCGTCTTGGACCGTCCATGCCTTAGAATTGATCAACGGTCAACTTCTTGACTTGGCTGAAAAAATGATTATCTATCAACAAAAATCAATTGAAATATTTCAAAGACAGCTAAGAAAAACAATTCGTCATGAAAATGGTGTACAAGTTGCAATGGATCCCGATCAACGTCATGAAAATGGTGTACAAGTTGCAATGGATCCCGATCAATAAATTGTAAGTATCTTTTTTATATAGAAACGATTACATTTTTACAATCTATTATGAATTTATTACGAAAATAAAAAATAACCACCAATCTCTCCTTTGTCGCAAAACTC